>JASLXW010000070.1 GCA_030740135.1 Nitrospinota bacterium | reverse complement strand
GCCCATCTTGAGATGCACCCGGGCGGGCATGCGGGGCCGGGAGGCCTGAAACTCCTCCAGCCGGTTGATCATGAGCCGGACGGGCCGCCGGGTCTCCAGCGCCAGGAAGGCCGCGATGTGGGCAACGTGGTCCTCGCTCAGCTTTCCGCCGAAGGCCCCTCCGATAAACGGTTGAACCACCCGAATCTTGGAAGGGGGAATCCCCACGGCCTCGGACAGGAGCTCGCGCGTGAAGTAGATGCTTTGCGTCGCCGCGTGGACGATGAGCCGTCCGCCGCTGTCCACCTCGGCCACCGCGCCCATGGGCTCGATATAGGCCTGGAACTGATGAGGGCTCTCGTAGACCGCCTCGTGAACGGCCGCCGATTCCCCGAAGCCCCGGTCCACGTCTCCCCGCTCGATATGGATGTGCCGCGCCAAGTTGCCCGGCCGATCTTCGTGGATCAGCGGGGCGCCCTCCGCGAGGGCCTCCTCGGTGTCGAATACGGCCGGCAGGGGCTCATACTCCACGTCGATGAGGGACAGGGCCTCCGTCGCCGTGTCCTCGTCCGCGGCGGCGACCGCCGCCACTTCTTCGCCCACGTAGCGAACCCGGTCTTTTGCGAAAATGTAGTGCTCTTTGTAAATCGGACCCCACGCGAGACCGGGCGTGTCGCTGAAGGCGACGGCCGCCTTGACGCCCTTGACCGAACGAGCGCGGGAAAGGTCGATCCGTTTGATCCGGGCATGGGGGTGAGGGTTTCTCAGAATCTTGCCGTGGAGCATCCGGGGTCGCTCGATGTCGTGAACGTAGAGGGCCTCGCCCGACACCTTCTCCCGGCTGTTCACCTGGGGCAGGGGCTTGCCGATGACTGTGTGCTCGGACATGGCACCTCCGGATTCTCTTGGTGGAATTGTCAGGACAGCGCCAGCCTACCGCCGACGGCGCGGGATTTCAACCACCGGCCTGCCCCGCCAGCGCGAGCGGTCCAGTCCCGGACGGAAACGCACCGCCGGAAAAAGGCGTCCGACCGCGCCCAAGTCGAGACCAGGACCAGAGCGCGGACCCCATCGGGGTGATCGAGGGCCATGACCTGGCGGATGAAACCGGATGGATTTCGCGGGATTCAGGCAAAAAAGACCCCACCGCATGGGCTGGAGGGCAGACGGGAAGTCACCCATGCAGCAGGGTCAAAATGAAGACAGAAACTTATTTATGCGCAATTCGGAGCACGTCAAGACCTTTTCCGTCATTCGAGGGCTTGTAACGAAATTTAAACCGGCGACCCGCCTCATTTCCGAAATCACGGGAGAGAAGACGGCCAAATCAAAGTCCTGGGCGAACGGCCCTCGAAACGCCTCAGATGCTCTAATCGGACTCGCCCCCGCTTTGCGAAAGGTCGGTATTGATGCCGTGCGTGGCGTCAAGACTCCCGGAAAGGGGAGCAAGAGACTCATCGTCATTTCCTGGATTCCAGGCTTTGGCGTCGAAGGGAACCCCCACTTCGACGCGGGATAAACCATTGAAAACACAGGGTTGGCGTCGAAGGCGCCGAAGGCGTCGCAGAAAAATCCTCTTATTCTTATTGAGTGATGTAGCCGGACATGGAAGTGGTCAATCTCAAAAATGTGCTGGCCGCTGACTGGCCGGACGAGGTCCCAACGGAGGAAATCCCCGAGGTCCTGGGGGAACTCGAGCGGGCAAAGGCCAAGCTGTGGGCGCGGCTGAATGAGCCAAAGGGGAACGGAAACGCTGAGGAGGACCGGGCGCTGAAGATTGCGGAGGCGGCGAAGCTGATGGGCTGCGCGGTGAGCTGGCTCTACGCGCACGCGGAGGAGATGCCGTTCGCGTTTCGACAGGGGCGGCGGAGCTGGCGGTTTAGTTACCTGGGGATCCAGAGGTATATTGGGCGGAGCCCCCAGGCGGGCCGGCGGGGGCTGGACGCAGGGCGCGGATTCTAACGGCAAGGGGAGGCTCTGGTTATGACGCGAGGCGACGGGTCGGTCAATAAGCGGACTTGGCGGACGAAGGCGGAGGCCGAGCGGTCGGCCTGGGTGATTCAGTACTACGCGCCGGACCCGAAGTCGGGGCGTAGCCGGTTGACCCGGGAGAGCGGGTTCGGGACGGAGAAGGAGGCGCACGAGTTGGGCCTGAAGCAATTCGTGGGCCCGAGGGCGGAGCGGGTGGCGGTGAATGACCTGCTGGATGCGCTCCTCGTGGATTACGAGGTCCGGGGGCTTGTGTCGACCGGCCAGACGCGCAACCGCCTGAAGCACATCCGGGCGTTTATGGGGGAGGAGCGGGCGGCGGGGATGCGGTCGCAGGACGTGACGGCGTACCAGGCGTACCGCAAGCAGCAAGGGGCGGCGCCAGCGACGATCAACTTGGAACTGTCGAGCCTGCGCACGGCGTACCGGATGGCGATGGCGGATGACGTACTGGCGTCCATGCCGCGGTTCAGGCTACTCCCGGTGAAAAACGCGAGACAGGTGTTTGTGAGCCGGGCGGAGTTCATGGCGGTGGAAGATTATGTGCGACACCGCTCGGGACGGTATGGCCAAGGGGATCCGGACACGGCGGATTTCCTCCAGTGGTTTTTCTGGACGGGCCAGCGGCCGAAGTCGATCAAGTCGTACGTGTGGCCGGCGCTGGACCTGGAATCGTGGACGCTACGGCTACATCCGGCCGACGATAAGGTCGGGCAAGGTGTGGCGTTTCCGCTGACGGGGGTTTACTCGGAGCTCATGGAGCGGCGCCTGGAGCGGCAGATGGTGGGATGCCCGTTGATTTTCCACAGAGGGGGGAAGCCAATCGGCCGGTTCGCCGTGCTCTGGAGGAGCGCGTGCCGGGAGGCGGGAGTCGTGGGGAAGATCCCGTACGACCTCCGCAAGACGGCGGCGAGGAACATGATCCGGGCAAACGTGCCGGAGGGTGTGGTGATGGCGATCATGGGCTGGAAAACCCGGTCGATGATGGACCGCTACAACATCACGTCGGAGGCTGATAAACTGGATGCGCAGGGCCGGGTTGAGCGGTATGTCGAGAGCCTGCCGACGGAAAGAAACGTGGTCCCGATGCGACGGAGCCGGGGCTATGTGATCGTCATGTGATCGAACGGGTGCGGAAAGAACCGGAAAAAGGCAAAAAGCGGGTTGGTGGATGGGGCTCTGTTGTTCGGTTTTTAGCGGTTTTGTCCTGTTTCTTCCAAGAGGACGTGTTGTCTGCAATATTGGGTTGTCAATCCCCGGCCCGGGCGGTAATCTATGGGCGTTTCGAGTTTCGATTCGTCCATCCGTCTCCAGCATCCATTCCGTTCGCGCCGGTCGGGCGAAATTCCCGTCCGGAAGAGCGGCGGGCGGCGGCTCGGACGGGACGGGCGGACGCTGAATCCCGAGCCGTCCGGCGAACCGGATCATCATTCGGTTCAAACGAGGGCCTGAGAAACATCACCTACGAAAGAATTCCGGCCAGACACATGAACACATACCACTGGGACAGTCTCCCCTGGGAAGAAGTCCGTCCCGGGGTGCGCCGCAAGGGCTTTCGGTCGGCCCACACCCTGATGGTTCTCAACGAGCTTCAGCCGGGCATGGAGACGCGGCCGCACAGCCATCCCTTCGAGCAGCTCGCATACATCCTGAAGGGCCGGGTCCGCTTCACCGTGGGGGAAGCCGTCCACGAGATGGGACCGGGAAGCCTCTGCGTCATCCCTCCCGACGTCACCCACTTCGCCGACATCCTGGGAGACGAGCCGGCCCTCAACCTGGACGTCTTCAGCCCGGTGAGGAAGGACTACCTTCACCTGACGGAGACCCAGACGGAATACGAATAGAGACCCCGCGCCCGCCGGGGGCGTCCCCTTCAGTTTGGTCCGCTCCGGGCGCAAGGGCTCCACCAAGGAAACGGGGCCGTCCCGGCGGAATCGCGTCGGGGGATCGCCTCGCGAACGGAGTCAACCGGCCATGAATGATCGCCATTACGCAAACCCGAACCTCCTCTACGCCCCGAGTCCATTGAGCGAGCGTCTCGGGGAGAACAAGCTCCTGGTTATCGATGTCCGGCCGACGGCGGATTACGTCCGCGGACACCTCCCGGGGGCGGTCCACTTCGACCTGTTCGGGATCAGCCTGAACGACACGCGGCCCGAGCCGCTCGCGGCGTTCACGTGGATGATCTCCTACCTGATGGCGGGCCGGGGCGTGGATTACGATAAGACCGTCGTCTTTTACGAAGAGAACTCCGGGTTCAAGTCGAGCCGCGGGTTCTGGTTCCTGGAATACTTCGGACACGGAGACGTCCACGTCCTGGACGGGGGAATCGGCGCCTGGAAGGCGGCGGGCCTTCCGCTGAGCACGGACCCCGTGGACACGAAATCGACGAAATTCGTCGTCGACCATCCGATCACGGACCGGCTGGCCAGCGCGGACGACATCCTGGCGAGACTGGGGGAACCCGATGTCTGCATCCTCGACACCCGCTCGGACGACGAATACACCGGAAAGCTCATCCGCGCCAAGCGGGGCGGGGCGATCCCCGGCGCCGTCCACATCGAATGGACGAAGAACCTGGACGAGGAGGGTTGCTACAAACCCGCGGCGGACCTCAAGGCGATGTACGAAGAACAGGGCGTGACCTCAGAGAAGCTCATCATCCCCTACTGCCAGGGAGGCTACCGGTCGGCCCATGCCTACCTGGCGCTACGGCTCATCGGCTACCCCAACGTCCGGAACTACCTCGGATCCTGGAAGGAGTGGGGGGACCACGAAGAGCTGCCCCTCGAAGTGCCAATCGCCCCATAGCCCGCCAATCCGGCAAGGCGGACAATGACCGAAGCGCTGAATAAAACCCTTTTGAACGGCTGGCACCGCGAGAACGGGGCCAGGATGGTCCCCTTCGGCGGCTGGGACATGCCGGTGAACTACGCCCCGGGAATCCTCGCGGAGCACCTGGCCACGCGGAAAGGGGCGGGATTGTTCGACATCTCCCACATGGGGAGGTTCCGGGTGAGCGGCGCCGACGCCCTTGCCTTCCTCCAGCACACACTGACCAACGACGCCTCCGCCCTGACGCCCGGCCTCGCCCAATACACCATCATCCCCGACGAGGCGGGTTCGGCGGTGGACGACGCTTATCTCTATCAGCGGGGCGACGACGATTACCTCCTGGTCGTCAACGCTTCGAACACGGGAAAGGATTACGGCCGGCTGTCCCGACATCTGGAGCGATACCCGAAGGCCGAACTCAAGGACATCACCGCGGACCTGTTCATGGCCTCACTTCAGGGGCCGCAATCGCCTGCCATCCTGGAAGCCTTGTTGCCCGACCCGGCAAAAAGCGCCTTCCGGTCCCTCCTGGAAGCGAAGCGGAACTCCTTCATTTCCGTGGCGTTCGAAGGCCGGTCTCTCATCCTCTCCCGGACGGGATACACCGGGGAGCCCCATTCGTTCGAGCTTTTCACACCGGCGGAGCTCGCCGTCGGGCTTTGGGAGAAGCTGCTTTCGGCGGGAGGCCCTCTGGGGATCTCGCCCGTGGGGTTGGGCGCCCGGGATTCGTTGCGCCTGGAGGCGGCGTATCCGCTCTACGGCCACGAGTTCGGTCAAGGACCCGACGGCCGGGCCATCCCCATCTTCGCCGTTCCCCTCTCACGCTTCGCCGTGAGCTTTTCGGAGAAAAAGGACGACTTCGTCGGGCGGGAGGCCCTGCAAGCCCAAAGCCGGGAGCTGGAGGCAAGGCGCAAGGGAGAGCTGGACGGCCCGCCCGAATCCTGGACGCTGCCCAAACGGATCTTCCCCGTCAGGGTCACCGAAAGGGGGATCGCCCGGCAGGGCCATGAGGTCTCGCCGCCCGGCGGCGGTGCGGCGGTGGGCCACGTCACAAGCGGGACGATGGCCCCTTACTGGCGATTTGAAGGCGCGACCCCGTCGGAGGAAAGCGGCCGCCGGGCCATCGGCCTAGCGTATCTGCACGCGGACCTGGCGGCCGGTCAGCCGTTGGAGATCAACGACGGCCGGCGAACGATGGAGGCCGTCATCGTGAAGAGGCATCTCGATGCCGCGAAGGCCCCCTACGCGCGCGCTGAAATTCAATAGCCGGCGCTTCGCGCAAGAGAAGAGAGCGGGATCAAACCTTCCCCATTGTGTCCACTCATCCGGGGCCTCAGGATTGCGGGCTGGGCGGGGAAACCCAAAAGACCGCCGCCATGAACGGCCCCCGTTTCCGTTTTGATGGATTTTCCAAAAACTCGATGTTAACTCCCGGGGGTTCAATTGAACATCGCCCGCAACTTGGCCAGTTGAACCTTCGCGAGCGCATACGCCGGCTCGAATTCCAGGGCCTTCTCAAACTCCGCCATCGCCTTCACGTAATTCTTCCGGTGTAAATAGACGCGCCCCAGATTCATGTGGGGGGAGTGATAGCTCTCGTAACGCCCCGCACGCATCGCCTTCTCAAGCCAGGGGACGGCGTCCTCATACAATCCCTTCTGGATAAAGTACGCGCCGATGTCGTTATAGGGGTTGCCATAATCCGGGTCCGTCTCGATGGCCCGTCGACACTCCTCAATGGCCCGATCGAGATCTCCCTGGTGGCTGTAAGCCCAGCCCAGAAAGGTGTAGGCCTCGGCGGTGGGGAATTCCCGGATGGACTCTTCGTAGAGCGCGGTGGCGCGGTCCAAGTCCCCTTTGCGGTGATTTTCCCAGGCCCGCGCAAAAAGATCTTCGGCCTCTTGACGTCCCATCACCGACCCCGCTGGGAAACCCTTTCCCCGACGACGCGCAAACAAGGAAAGTCTTTTCACTCATTATATTATGGAGAAGTCATCGCAGGTTGCCGAAAAACGCTCTGTCGCGCTTGCGGAGCGGCAGTTGGTTTCAATCCCGTAAATCGACCGTTGCGGCCACGGGCCGTTTGGCCCTTCGCGCGGGGAAGCCTCCGGCCGTCCCG
Source organism: Nitrospinota bacterium (assembly GCA_030740135.1). The sequence goes on along the minus strand of JASLXW010000070.1, from coordinate 4,993 downwards.
AGCCTTGATTGATGGAACGGCAAGAAATTCCCACTCAATGGAAAGACGCCCGCCCGCCGGATGAATCACCGGCGCGAAGGCGGATTGTGTCGGAAAACCGACTCATTTCCCGCAAAACCCGGATTCATCCTCACACGATTCGCCCGGGGAGCTCCGTTGACATGACATGTCCCCACGCAGGGGAAACCGTTACAACTTCTTTGATTCCAATCTGTTACACGCCCATCGCGCTTCGGACCGACCGGCCCGGGCATTTTTTGGTTCGATGAGACTCTTCCGGCACATCCATTGCGGATCATGCTTGTCATGAAATTTGCCGATAGGTGGTGTAAGGGATGATCCGCGGGGCCGTCTCCCTCCATCACGCCCGAGCGGTTCGGACCCAAAGGGTCCATGGGCCCGTGTAGACCACATCGCGCTTGCTGAGAGGGACTGGGCGGCCAGGATGAGGATTTTCCCGGGGGTTTTTCGCTCATCGACCTCATGACCATTGTGGTCTTGACGACAATCGATCTAGCCCCCCATCAGCCCGGAGGGGTCCGCCGCGACGTGTGGCCGGAAGGGTTCTACGGGAACCACCCTTCCGTAGCCGCCTTGCGTGGAAGAAACCCGAAGGGACGGGAAGCTTCGAGACGGACAACATGAAGGTCTATCGAGGACGGTCGGCCGGGATCGTTCGGATTCCACACCGGCCGGCGGACACCAGGGAGTGAACCAGGAATGTCCCATACGGAATACAACGGCATGCCGGGAAAAAAGCCGCCGGAGAGGATCCAGGACACCGGCAAACCCAACCCGATGACCGCCGATGCTGTGCTTCAGGAAATCATCGAAGCCATTAGGATGGAAGACGAGCCGAACTCCGGGGGAAATCAACCCGCCCCGAGCGCGGCGGCGCAACCGGCGGGCGACCCGTCCGGCCGGTGGGGCGACGCATCACTTCAGACGGCCGCGGAGGCCGTCGCTAATGGCGCCGCCCACCCTTTGGATGAAAAGTTGGCCCTCGTTCTGAAGGAGATCACGGAAGCCCTCGCCGAAGAGTACGCATAACCCGAGCGGAATTCCGGACCGTAACGGGAGGACATGAAACCAGCACAAGGGCCGCCGAAGACAAAGCCGTCCGATTGTCGCAAAACGAGACGGCGCCGCATCGTTTCCGGAACACCCTGGGAGGTGATTCTCAATGGGGGCGAGGCAGTTTGCACTCCCCCTGTGGTCGCTCGCGCCGGCGAGCGCCGAAGCCCTTAGAAAGGACAAACCACGATGGAGTCGGCGAACTTGAACACACACGGCACCGGTTTAGGAGGGGGACATGAGTGAGATGGACAAGAACATGCGGATCCTCGTTGTAGACGATTTCTCGACCATGAGACGGATTGTCCGGGGTATTCTCCGCCGGCTTGGGTTCGAAAACATCGTCGAGGCGGAGAACGGCGCCGAGGCCTTCAAAACCGTCCAGGGGGGGGGATTGATTTTGTCGTCTCCGACTGGAACATGCCCGTCATGAACGGTCTTGACCTGTTGAAGAACATTCGCGCGGAGGAGGCGTTCAAAAACCTCCCCCTCCTCATGGTCACGGCCGAGGCCCTCAAAGAAAACGTCGTCCAGGCCATCAGCGCAGGGGCCAACAACTATGTGGTGAAGCCATTCACCCCGGACCTTCTCAAAGAGAAGATGACCGCCATCTTCAAAAACCTGAACTAGAGGGTGGCAACACGGCAGCGGACGGCCGCTTCCGAATCCGCCGAGCCTCTTTCCCGATTCGGCGGAAACGGGCGCCCCGCGGCTTGAACAACGTCAACCTCAAAAAATAGGAGGGAAAACGAATGCCCTCGCCAGAAAATGGATCGACCGCGACCAAAGTGAAGACCCAAGGCTTTTACGGGATCATGGCCCGGGCTATCGTCCAGGGGACCAAGTCGGTGATGAGCTCGATGGCCGGCCTGGAAACCAAGCCGGGCACTCCCAGCATCAAGCGGTCCGACCAGGAGGAATCCGGGATCACCGGAATTATGAATTTCGCCGTCAGCGGCGTCATCGGTTTCGCCGGTGAAGGGCGCGGCCCCCTGGCCTTGAGCTTCAGCCGGGAATGCGCCTTGGGTCTCACGGCGGCTCTGTTCGGGGACCAAAAGACTGAAATCGACAAAGAGGTTGAAGACACAATCGGCGAGTTCACGAACATGATCTGCGGCGACGCCCGGCGGCGGATGTCCGAGCACGGCGTGAGCATGGAGGCGGGTCTCCCCACAGTCGTCTCCGGCGACGGACACAGCCTGAATCACGTCTCGGCCGGTTTCAGCTTCGTCATCCCCTTCACGTCGCCCCATGGAGCTTTCGCGCTGGAGGCCTCCGTCGAACCCAATTGACGCCGAGCAGAGGAACTTCCCCTCCCGGCCGGCTCAGGCGTGAATGAAACCCGCCCGCCCGGGAGAGATTCCTCCTCATTGCCGCGCGGAGATTTGGCGCGTCGGGACGTTGGACCCCGGGAAACGAGGCCCATTCGCAAAGCGCTCCGATGCGGCCCAAAACGGGTAAGGCGAGAGAGGCGGGCGCAACGCGCCGCCGCTGAGATGGACGGCCTTTGCGGCGATCCCCGCGACCCCGGGGAGAAGTAAGGGGGATCGGCTTGAAACGGGACATCCTGGAAAGAGACGGGGAGCCCGCACCGGATTGAGGCTAGATCCCCAGCAAGTGCTCCCGCACCACAGGGGTCGGACAAACCGCGATAAACCCCCGCAGGGCCAGCAGGAGGAGGAACAGGTCGTCCACGTAACCCAGGCCGGGCACGGAGAAATCCGGAATCAAGTCGATGGGCGACAGCAGATAAACCATCCCCAGCGCCAAGATGGCCTTCGGCCAGGCGGGGACCCGGTCGTCTTTCAACAGCCGGACCGCCAGCCGGCCCTGTCTCCAGATTTGCCAGAATCCGGGACGGACCCGAGGCGCGGACATCAGGGCGCCCCGCTTTCCGAGCCGGGGTCCAGATCGATCTCCACCTCGATGGGGTCCCCTTCGGAAACCCCCAAGACCTCCCGGACGTTCACAGGCGCCACAAGTTCCAACACATCCTCGTAGTAACCCTCCACGTCCGGGATGACCAAGCCCGCGGAACACGCGGCCCCCAGCCTTCCCGGGAAACACCGGGCGGCGCAGAATCCCGACCCTTCGGGAGGGGGCATCAAGATCCCTTCCGACTTCCGGATGACTCGCAGGGCGTCCTTCGCCTCGGGGGAGAGATCCACCCGAAGGTTGACCGTCCCCGGATAAGGCTCGAAACCCAGAATCCGCGTAAAGGCTTCCTTGACCCAGGGAATCTGTGTGAATCCCGCCCCCTCCCCCCGGCCTTTGACCAACCTGCCTGTCATGCGAACCAAACTCATCGGCGGTCCCGCCATCGTCCCTCGGGTGATGGATCCGAACGGCGCCCGCTTTCCATCCAGGGGGATGGCCCCAGGGACGGAAGGCGGATCGCCCGCGATGGGATCAAGGCTTCATTTGACAATTGATTGCGCTCAGGGGACTTGCGCCCGATTGAAACCGGCCGGACACAAGCGGTAGGCATGGAAATCAGGAGATAAGAGTGATTGGAACTGCGGGTGAGCAGGCTCATCGAGAGCAAAGCCGGTTAGACGCCCCCTCGACCCGTCTGAAAACCCCGGCGTCACCACCCGGGTGGAGAAGACAATTCAGGTCCCGACACAAAAAAACATTCCGAGAGACCCTACACCTATAACTTTTTGCCCTTGCCGGTACCGTTGAACTCGCCCTGCTTGGCCTTCATGCGGGCCAGCAGGTCCTTGTACGAGCTTTTCCGGATCAGACGCTTGAACTGCCTGCGGTAATTCGCCACCAGGCTCACGCCCTCGATAATAACGTCGTAGACGCGCCAACCTTCCGGCGTCTTGTGAAGCCGGTAATCAATGGCTATATCCCGGCCGCTTTCCGAGACGATTCTGCTCTTGACCTCGGCGTACTTCTCTTCCTTGCGCTCTGTCAGATAAACAATCTTTTCGTTCGTCCACGCCTCGATCTTGGACACGTAAGAGCCTTCCAGAAGCTCCGAGAAGACGTCGACGAATTCCTTCTTTTCCTCCGGACTCCTTTTCCGCCACTGCCTTGCGAGGGACCGCTTCCCCATTTCAGCGAGATCGAATCGGGCATAAATGATCTCGCGCAGCTTTTTCCTGCGGGTTGCCCGGTGCTCCTCCCCCTTCAGGGCCGGATCCCTCAGCACCTCCAACACCCGAGAGATGGAACCTTCCAGTTCTTCCCGGGGCTCACCGGCGAGGACGCGGGCCCCTCCCCCCGCGAAGAGCCAGGCGGCCAGCAAAAAACCCACAAGGGTCGCCGTCCCGCCGATGCATCTTACGCGACAGTTCAATGCGGGATCCTCCCATGAAACCAATATAAATGCGGAACGCCCCCGCACCACAACAGATCCCGGGCGGGAGTCCTCACTTGCGGCTTTTATTGATATATCTCATGGCCAGACCGCTGGTTCTGTCGAGGTTCGCGATGGCCATATTGTAGGCATAGATCTGCTTGTAGTTTTCCGCACGGGTCTTGGCGTATTGTTCCAGGGCCTTGAAGATTTCCTCCGCCTCCCCGATGCCCAGATCGAAGTTGGCGATCGAAGCGACCAGCCATTTCTTGGCGAACTTGTACGAATTCTTTGTGGACTTGATGTTCTTTTCGGCTTCCAGAAACTCCTCGTGCGCCTTCCGGATCTCCAACGGAATCCCCTGGAGCGCGAAGGTCCGCTTGTGCATAACCTTCTGGACTTCCGCCCGGGCCTCGGAAATCCGCCCGGCCGTAATTCCGAAATCGAAGTGCCATTTGAACCCCACCGCCACACCGCCGGTTTCATGGTTCAAGGGATCGATGACAAAGGGGTTATTGAGCTCGTCCCGGTTGGTCGCCTCGGCCACATCCAGCAGGGCGCCGACGAACAGCTTGGGGAAATACTTGCTCCGTTCCACTTTCACCAGGGACC
>JASLXW010000709.1 GCA_030740135.1 Nitrospinota bacterium | reverse complement strand
CCGAGCCGACGAAAAACCACCCCTACTTGCGGCCTGTGCCATCACCAAGGGCTTTCCGGGCGTCTGGGAGCATCTCATTCTCGACCATATCGACTTCGATGTGCGTGCCGGAGAGGTCCACACGTTACTCGGTGAAAATGGTGCCGGCAAAACCGTGATCGCCAATATTCTGTCTGGCTATTACGCAAAGACCGGGGGTGACGTCAGAGTCAATGGTGAAGTCGTCAACTTGACGTCTCCGCGCGATGGACTGGCCCACGGTATCGCCATGGTCCACCAGGAACTGATGCTCGTTCCCGCGTTTACGGTTGCCCAGAATGTGATGGTTGGCCTGGATGCACCCGCATTTTCGTTCGAGATACAAGCGGTGCAAGACAAGCTCGCGGCACTGTCGGCGCGGTATGGTCTTCAGGTTGATCCCCGGGCACGGGTTGAAAACCTTTCTGCTGGCGAACAACAGCGGGTGGAGATCCTCAAGGTGCTCTATCATGAACCCAAAGTACTGCTTCTCGATGAACCCACCTCACTGCTGACGCCCGGAGAAGCCGATCACTTGTTCATCGTCCTGCGAGCCATGGCCGATGACGGCAAAGGTGTGGTCTTCATTACGCACAAAATGCGCGAGGTTTTTGCGGTCTCGGACAGGGTAACCGTTCTGAAGCTCGGTAAAACACAAGGCACGCAGAGAATCAGCGAAACCACGGTCGAGGCATTGACCCGAAAAACATTTGGTGAACTGGTTCCAGACTACATGCCTCGACCTCCAACGCGCTCATCAGAAAATGCGGTGGTGCTCGAC
>JASLXW010000708.1 GCA_030740135.1 Nitrospinota bacterium | reverse complement strand
GAACTCGACACTGTTGTGAGCCTGTTAGCCAATTCATCACACCAGGCGACCACTTTCTCCCTTTCACTAAGATCGCTGACCTGCAACTGGGAGATGTAGATCAACTCGTCGAGGACCTCGATGGGATACAGTTTCTGCAATCTCTCGATCTTGTTCTGTATGTCATTGTATTCGTGCGCCAGACGACTGAATCCATCTTCTTCCAAAGGCTCCGCATCGATGCCCGGAATCAATGCAACGCCGTCGAACGCGATCTCCATCATAAAGTCACTCAATTCGAGTTCATCTTTGATGTATTTTTCTTGCTTGCCACGCTTGAGTTTGTACAGGGGCGGTTGGGCGATCAGGAGGTGGCCGCGTTCGATCAATGTGGGCATCTGACGAAAGAAGAAGGTCAGCAGCAGCGTTCTGATATGGGCACCATCCACATCCGCATCCGTCATGATGATGATCTTGTGGTAACGGAGCTTATCCGGATTGAATTCCTCTCGTCCAATACCACAACCCAGGGCTGTTATCAGCGTGCCCACCTCGACCGAGGAGAGCATCTTGTCAAACCTGGCTCTCTCAACGTTCAATATCTTGCCTTTTAGAGGCAAGATTGCCTGTATTTTCCGATCCCGGCCCTGTTTAGCCGATCCGCCGGCAGACTCACCCTCCACCAGATAGATTTCCGACAGTGCTGGATCCCTCTCCTGGCAATCTGCCAGTTTGCCCGGGAGACCGGCCACATCCAATGCACCCTTACGCCGCGTCATCTCTCTTGCCTTTCTAGCAGCTTCCCTGGCCCGGGCAGAATCG
>JASLXW010000707.1 GCA_030740135.1 Nitrospinota bacterium | reverse complement strand
CACGTCTGCCCGTCGATGTGCGGCACCTCCGCGACCCGATCGGACACGTCCACGACCCTGTCTCCGCTCAGCACACCGGGAACGAAGTCGTCGAAGAGCACCAGTTTCATGTTTCTTCTCTCTTTCCTTGAGGACTACCGGGCCGGGTCCGGCCCGTCCAGATTTCCACGCGAGCCGAATTTTAACACAGGGGTCTGAAATAACGCGCAGGCGGAAAACAGGCCGGCATCCTTGACATCCCTGTCCACCTTCGCTAGCGTCACGGCGGTAATCCGATATCGGAGTACCGCATGCTACTGGAGGGGAAGAAGGCGCTGGTTACCGGGTCCCGCCGCGGCATCGGTCGGGGCATCGCGGTCATGCTGGCGAAGGAAGGCGCCGACGTCGGAATCAACGACGTCGAGCGCGACCAGGCGGCCGACGACACCATGCAGATGGTGCGCGACGTGGGCCGCCGGGCAAGCTGGCATCTGGCCGACATCGCCAGCAGCGCCGATGTCGACCGGATGCTCGCCGAGTTTACCGAGCAGCACGGCCGCATCGACATCCTGGTCAACAACGCGGTGGCCAGCATCAAGACCCCGTTCCTCGAGATCACCGAGGAGGACTGGGACTTTGAGGTCGGCAACGCCCTCAAGGGCTACTTTTTGTGCAGCCAGCGCGCGGCGAGTGCGATGGTCGGACAGGGCGACGGCGGCCGCATCGTCAGCATCAGCAGCGTTCACGCCTTCCGCGCATTCCCTAACGACACGGTGTACGGCGTGTGCAAGGCCGGGTTGATCCGCATGGCCAAGAGCATGG
>JASLXW010000706.1 GCA_030740135.1 Nitrospinota bacterium | reverse complement strand
TTGGGCGGGATTCGTTGCATTTTCAGTTTTTCTGCGCTTCTCGGGCATACTTCTCCTCTTAGAATGGCTTCTCCTTGCTTGACGTGCCCTCGGTCACGTTGGGTGCGCCAATGGCCGGAGTCGCCCGATGAGCCCCAGGATTCGGGCGAACAACTCTCTTGATACCGCGACCTCGGCGAGTTGGAAGGTCATGTATCGCCCATGCCGCACCACCTTGGCTCCGATCTTGATCAGTTTTTCTCTGAGCGTTGTGAGCGACCAGTGGCTCACTTCATCGGGTAGCGCCAGAGTCCGCATGAAGTTCCCAAGGTTATAGGCAAGAGCGAATAGCTGAAGCCTCACCGCGTTGTCCCGGAACCTCTGACAGGAGAGCCTCGTCCAGTGAATTGCGTGCTTTCCTTCCTTGATCCATTGCTCGGCTGTGCCGCGCTTGTTGTAGAAGTGAACCTCGCGGCGAGAGTGCCACCTGAGACTTTGACGACGAACCCAACGCGGGAGAAGAGTTCACCTCGGTGCCACTCGACCATGGCCACGACTCTCCGGGGCCTCGTCCAGCTCTGGACCCGGTAGCAGAAGCTCGTGTAGAAGACCTGGGGCTTGAGGAGTGGTCTCCCCGCGGGACGGGTGAGCATGTGGATGATCGCTTGTTGAAGTTTTTGGTTGGCAGGCAGGCGAATGGTGTAAGAGTAGTCTTCAGCCTCCGGGAATTCATATACCTCCGGACTTGCGAAGCCTGCGTCTCCTCGGAAGAATCAGGAGAACTTTTGCCCCCGGTAGCGCGCCACAACGGGCTCCAGTGCTTCGCGCCATCCCTTTG
>JASLXW010000705.1 GCA_030740135.1 Nitrospinota bacterium | reverse complement strand
ACCTGGACGAGGTGAAGGGCCTGGGACGTTTCCTGGAACTGGAGGCAGTCACCGAGGAGAAGAGCGTGGCCGAGAGCCATCAGCGGGTCGAAACGCTGATGCGGGCCCTGGAAATCGGCACCGATCAGCTGGTAGAGGGTTCCTACGGAGACCTGCTGGCCGGCGGGCTAGCTTGATTTTTTCAGGTAATTCACTGTATCTTAGGTAGATGAGCGAACGACAAGTCAAAGGCACGGTCGTCCAGATCTTCGGCGACGAGTATACCATCGCCGCCGAAGGCGCCGCCGCCGAAGTTCAGCGCGTCGCCGCCTACGTCGACCGGAAGATGCAGGAGATTGCCTCGGGCCATTCCGGCCGCATTGCCACCACCCAGGTGGCCGTGCTGGCCGCGATGGAGGTCACGGTCGAGCTGTTCCGCACCCTGAAGGAGCGCACCGCGTTGACCGAGAAGGCGCATCAGAACCTCGATCGTCTCAACACGCTCATCGAGGAACAGGCCAGCATGTCGGCGTCGCTGGCGGAGCGCCGGTCACCACCGCTGGAAAGGCTCTACCGAGAAGTCCCGGTTGAGCAGCAGGACTAATGCTCCGTCACTAGCTCCACCCTCCACCAAAGCACTCACAGACATGGGCACCCTGAGCGGTCCGTCGCGAGCCCCCCGCCCGTTCCTGTGCCTCCTCCTCGGCGCTGGCCTGGTCCTTCTCGGCGCCGGCTGCTTCAGCACCGGGAAATCTTTGTGTTGGGCAGGGTCGTCGTCGCCCGTGGCCAGCTGAATTCAGCTGTACGTTTTGGTCGTGGTCATCACTGCAGACATTGTCGTTGTCATTGTTGCTCGTTTTATTTGTATTT
>JASLXW010000704.1 GCA_030740135.1 Nitrospinota bacterium | reverse complement strand
AGGAACCCTTTCAGAGGAGCACACCCAATGCAACCGAAGTTGCTTTTTGAGGATAAGGATTTGGGTCGGGCATTTCAAGAACTGAATGAGACGTGGGAGATGGAACTGCCCATCGAGGCCAGCCTGAAAGGGTTTTTGGAGGGCCTGATGGCTGAGGAGCGGGCCGCGTACTTGGGGGCCGGGGTTCGGGAGCGCACGCCCAATCGGCGCGATTGGGCCAATGGCCACTACGTCCGGGACCTGGGGACCGAGGGGGGGCTGATCCGCGCGTTGCGGGTGCCCCGGGTTCGCGGCGGCGGCTTTCAAAGCCGGGTGCTGCCGCGCTACCGGCGTCGCCGGGCGGTGGTGGACCGCACGCTTCGCGATTGCTTCCTGGCCGGGGTGTCCACCCGCCGGGTGGGGGCGTGCGTGAAGGGGCTGTTGGGTGAAGCGGTGAGCGCCTCCACCGTCTCGCGGGTGTGCACGGCGCTGAGTCGAGACGTTGCGGCGTTCCACGACCGCCCCTTGAGCGACCGCTACCGCTACGTCTTCCTGGACGCCCTGGGCGCCAAGGTGCGCGTAGCGCCCAGAAGCCGGAGCAAGGTCCTTTTGTGCGCGATGGGCGTCACCCTCGGGGGCCGGCGCGAGCTCATCGACTTCCGCCTGGCCAACTCGGAGAGCGAGCCCACTTGGACGAAGTTCCTCGATGAACCTCTACCACCGAGGGCTTTTGGGTCACCCCCTTCGCCTCATCATCACCGACGGCAACCCGGGGCTTTTGGCGGCGCTGGAGGTGGTCTACCCCTTCACGCCCCATCAGCGGTGCTGGTTTCACAAGATGCAAAACGTCGTCAACAAGGTCCGCAAGCGCAACC
>JASLXW010000703.1 GCA_030740135.1 Nitrospinota bacterium | reverse complement strand
GTTCCCCGCCGTGCGAATCTGCGAGATTACAACTGACCAGGAGGGCCGGAGCCACATGCGCGACTCGCACCCGGTTGCCGCTTGTGCACCGCGAGCCAGGGCGGTCCTTCGCCCATCAGGCTTGCAATCGTTCCAGTCACTGAGAAAAGGAGCAAACCGATGGATCTTGGTCTGACCGGCAAGGTAGCGGTAATCACGGGCGGCAGCGAGGGGATCGGGAAGGCGGCCGGCGCCAGCCTTGCAAGGGAGGGCGCCAGAGTGGTTATCTGCGCCCGCCACCGGGACGTGCTGGAGAGCGCCGCCGATGATATCAGGCGGTCCACGGCTGGGGAGGTCTTGCCCGTGCAGGCCGACGTCACCGATCCCCGCCAAATCGAGGACTTGTTGGCCAGGACCGTCGAGGAATACGGCCGGATCGACATCCTGGTCAACAACGCGGGCACGTCCGCGGCTGGGCCCTTCGGCGACGCCACCGACGACTACTGGCAGGGCGATCTGGACCTCAAACTGTTCGGGGCCATCCGCTGCTCCAGGCTCGCCATTCCTCATATGCTCAGGATCGGCGGCGGCCGCATAATCAACGTAACGGCCGTCGGCGGCAAAGCCCCGGGAGCGGTCTCGGTGCCAACGTCGGTGAGCCGCGCCGCCGGTATCGCCCTGACCAAGGCGATGTCCCAGGAGTACGCCATCGACAACATACTGGTGAACACCGTCTGCATGGGGTTGCTCAAGAGCGGCCAGCACGACCGCCTCTGGCGGCAGAAGCGCGAGCGCGACCCTGGTCTGAGCAGGGACGATTTCTACGACGAGTGGGGCAAGAGCGTCCCGCTGGGAAGGATAGGCGAGGCCGAGGAGGCAGGCGACCTGAT
>JASLXW010000702.1:682-914 GCA_030740135.1 Nitrospinota bacterium | reverse complement strand
ACCCCGATTCTGAAAATAGGGGCTTCGGCAGTATGGAGAGGTGGCCGAGTGGTCGAAGGCGATTGATTCGAAATCAATTGTCCTCTTTTAGGGGACCGAGGGTTCGAATCCCTCCCTCTCCTTTCCGTTTTTGGCTCACGCGGTGGTTCAAGTCGAGGGATTCTTCCCGTATTGAACGCGTTGCATAAAACATATAAGGTATCTGGAGAGGTGGCCGAGCGGTTTAAGGCGC
>JASLXW010000702.1:0-672 GCA_030740135.1 Nitrospinota bacterium | reverse complement strand
GAGGGTTCGAATCCCTCCCTCTCCGTTCGTATTCAAATTAATTTGGCAGTTTGCTGGGCCTTACGCAACATGGCTTTGTGAATCCCGTCAGGTCCGGAAGGAAGCAGCGGTAGCAGAACACCTTGTGTGCTGTGAGATCCCCCGGCATTCTGCCTTAAATATTTAGGTCCCATTTCCCCTGCTAGACCCCATTTTGATTGGCGGAAAGAGCTATGGACTTTCAGGTATCGGCACGTAAATGGCGTCCTCAGAAATTTGGTGAGCTGATCGGACAGGAACATATCGTCCGCACCCTGACCAATGCCATCGAGCTCGATCGCGTATCCCATGCTTATCTTTTTTCCGGAACACGCGGCGTGGGGAAGACAACCACCGCCCGTATTCTTGCTAAGGCCATCAACTGCGAGAATGGACCCGCCACCGAGCCCTGCGATCAGTGCAGTTTCTGTAGTGAGATTAAATCCGGCAACTGTATCGACGTAAGGGAAATCGATGGGGCCTCCAACAACAGTGTTGCCGAGGTGCGCGACCTCATAGAAACCATTCAATATGCCGCTTCCGCCTGCCGGTACAAGGTTTATATTATTGACGAGGTGCATATGCTTTCGCGCAGTGCCTTCAACGCGTTACTCAAAACGCTTGAGGAGCCTCCGCCCAACGTTGTCTTTATTT
>JASLXW010000701.1 GCA_030740135.1 Nitrospinota bacterium | reverse complement strand
GCCGGGGACCACGCCGATGCCGGGGACCACGCCGATGCCGGGGACCACGCCGATGCCGGGGACCACGCCGATGCCGGAGACCACGCCGATGCCGGAGACCCCGCCGACGCCGTGATGGGCGCGTCCCGGAAGCGTTATACGCGAAAGCTCTTCGATTCCTGCCCGAGGTTTCGGATCCTCTCGAAATACGGGATCGGAACCGAGAAGATCGACGTCGAGGCCGCCACCTCAGCCGGCGTCCTCGTGGGGTGCACCCCCGTTCCCGAGAACGTCGAGTCGGTCTGCGAATACACCCTGATCCGCTGGGTGGTGAACTCGTCCTCGAAGACCTGGTCCGCTTGCTCGAATCCCTCCTCGATGACGCCCCGCCTCAACGTGATGGGGTGGTTGGCGTCGCGCCAACCGAAGGCGATGTTTTCCTCCCCCCCCGGCCGTCCGCCCCGCTTCCCGATTATCGCCATTATTCGTCCTCCCCCTTGCGCTATTTTTGGGATCCATCCGATTAAGTGCCACCTGAGCTGAATTCTGGACATATTCATCGCGGTCATTCAAGAGCCCATTAAGCGCGGGCACGACAACGTCAAGGCGCAACCCTACCGGGACACAAAGGGGCCTGGACGTGAGGGGTTCGTTCTCATGTTGGATGCCCTGGCGAAGCGGGAGGGGAACAAGGCCATCCGGGACCGGGCCATCGTCCACTTACTTTTTGACTTGGCCTTGCGCCGGGCCGAAGTGTGTTCCCTGGACCTTGCAGACGTGGATATCGAGGGCGGGGCCGTCGCCGTCATGGGAAAAGGTAAGACAGAGCGGATACGGCTCACCCTTCCCCCTGAGACAACGGGTGCGCTGGCGGAAGCGGTTTGAGCCCCGAGACCTGACGGCCCTGGAGGAACGCACGCGCCGGCCGCGCCGGGTGAGGCAGCCCATGTGGTCGCCAGAGTTGGTGCAGGCGGTCTTG
>JASLXW010000700.1 GCA_030740135.1 Nitrospinota bacterium | reverse complement strand
AGGCCAACACCTTGATTTTACACGAGAAAAAGGCATTCGGTCCGACAAAACTTATGATCCATATGGGAAATGTGGGATTATTATGTTGCAGGCGCCAATGGTCCTGCGGTATGATCTCAGGAAGTCACCCGCCTTCTGGGGCGGCAGTTGCGTCGAGGTTGGGGTGATTTTCGGGGGCCGATTCGGGCCGCCGGAAATGGTACGTGTAATTACAGCCCCGGGCTTGAATAGATATTCCATGGGGAGACGGTAAAAATGATGGACAATTCCAAAAGAGTGGAAAGCTTGAAAAAGCTGACCGGCCTTTGTCCGATTGCATTCGGGTTGAGTCTTATTCTGGCTTCTTGCTCGACTCCGCCCAAAGCAGAGATTCACTCAGTGGGCGCAAATAAAATGTTTTTCACCGATGCCAGCAAAAGGGCTTTGTTTGTCAAAACACGGAAGCAGATTCTTCGCTATTGCTCCGAACCCAGTCCGGACGTGAAGGTGAACGAGGTCCAGTCATCAGACGTGAATCTTTCACTGATCGGTTCGATCGGCGGTTCAGGGAAAGAAAAGGAAGCGGAGGAGTCCGGATTTACGGAAGGAGAATTGTCTGGCCGGACCCCTGCCGTGCTGATCGCCCGAGAGTTGATGTTCAGGCTTTGCGAGTTCGGCGTGAACTTTGATGCCGACCAGAAAACAATGGCGACCCTATTTGAAAAAGTTCTTGCCGTCGTTCAGCGTATCGGTATCACGGAGTCCAAAAACACGAGAATTACGATTGGTGAAGCCTTGACGGTAAAGGAGTCGGACGCCGCCTCCATCTCGGCGGCTGCAAAGATAAGCGAATCTGTTGCTGAGACTTCAAAGGAGACCACGACGACGACCAAGAAGGAGACCATCACGCCGAAGACGAAGACCATCACGCCGAGGCTGGAGACCACGCCGATGCCGGGGACCACGCCGATGCCGGGGACCACG
>JASLXW010000006.1 GCA_030740135.1 Nitrospinota bacterium | reverse complement strand
AAACATTCAAAAAAACGGCCCCCGTGTCTCATATGTCTTGAACCCATACACGGACTTGATTTGTACGGCGGGCGATTATACCCTGGAGAGGCGTAACAGTCCCGAAATCAGTGTCTAATTTGAACATTTCATCGCACCCTGGCGTTGAAGCAAACGCGGCCCGGAGGACGGGCTTTCCCGAGCCCGGGCGGAAGGGGGCAAAGGAGAATCATGGCGCTCCGTACACTCTTTGAGAAGGTCTGGGACGCACATGTGGTGCATGAGGAGCAGGGCCAGCCGGCGATTCTTTATGTGGATTGCCATTTGGTCCATGAAGTCACGAGCCCTCAGGCCTTCGAAGGTATGCGCATGTCGGGCCGGAAGGTCCGCCGGACGGACCTGACCTTCGCAACGATGGACCACAACGTGCCCACGACCGACCGCAGTCTGCCGATTGTCGATCAGATCTCGAAGCAGCAAGTGGATGCGTTGGCGAAAAACTGCCGGGAATTCGGCGTCACGCTGTTCGACCTGAACAGTCCCGACCAGGGGATCGTCCACGTCATCGGGCCCGAGCTCGGAATTACGCAACCCGGCAAGACCATCGTCTGCGGGGACAGCCACACCGCGACGCACGGGGCCTTCGGGGACCTTGCCATCGGTGTCGGCACGAGCGAAGTGGAGCACGTCCTGGCGACCCAGTGCCTGTTGCAATCCAAGCCGAAGACCCTCGCCGTCACGGTGAACCGCCGCTGCGGCTTCGGCGTCACGGCGAAAGACATCATCCTTTCCATTATCGGCCGGATCGGTGTCAGCGGCGGCGTGGGACACGTCATCGAGTACCGGGGCGAGGCCATCGAGGCGTTGTCCATGGAAGAACGGATGACGGTGTGCAACATGTCCATCGAGGCGGGCGCCCGGGCCGGCATGATCGCCCCGGACGATGTGACTTTCGCCTTCCTGGAGGGGCGGCGGCACGTCCCCAAGGGCAAAGCGTTTCAGGATCGGGTCGAGTTCTGGCGAACCCTTCGGAGCGACGACGGCGCGCATTTCGACCGGGAGGTTGTCGTGGACGCGGCCGAAATCGCCCCCCAGGTCACATGGGGCACGAATCCCGGCATGGTCACGGACGTCACGGGCGAGGTCCCCGATCCGCGGAAAATGGACAACGAAGCCGACCGCCAGGCGGCCGGGCGCGCCTTGGAATACATGGGCCTGGAAGCCGGCACGTCGATTTCGGACATTCCGATCGACCGGGTCTTCATCGGCTCCTGCACGAATTCCCGGCTCCTGGATCTGACGGTGGCGGCAAAGGTTGTCGAAGGGAAAAAGGTCCATTCGAACGTGGGCGCGATGGTTGTCCCGGGTTCTCAATCGGTCAAGCGGGCCGCCGAAGAGCGGGGGCTCGACCGCATCTTCACCGAGGCCGGCTTCGAGTGGCGGGAGTCCGGGTGCAGCATGTGCCTGGGCATGAACGAGGACATTCTCAATCCGAAAGAAAGGTGCGCCAGCACGTCGAACCGGAACTTCGAAGGACGCCAGGGTCGGGACGGACGCACGCACCTGGTCAGTCCGGCGATGGCCGCCGCCGCGGCCATCGAAGGTCATTTCGTAGACATCCGGGAATGGAGTTGAAAAACTGATGGAGCCATTCAAGCATTTCACCGGAAAGGTCATGCCGCTCAATCGGGCGGACGTGGACACCGATCAGATCATTCCGAAACAGTTCCTGAAGCGGATCGAAAAGACGGGATTCGGCCGGTTTCTTTTCATTGACTGGCGTTTCACGCCCGAGGGCGAGCCGAAACCGGACTTCGTCATGAACGACCCGGCTTATGAAGGGTCCGAGATTCTTCTGACCGGGAGCAACTTCGGCTGCGGAAGCTCCCGGGAGCACGCCCCCTGGGCCATCCAGCAGGCCGGATTCCGGGTGGTCATCGCCCCCTCCTTTGCGGACATTTTCTATAACAACTGCTTGAAAAACGGCCTGCTCCCCGTCGTTCTGGATAAAGGGACCGTCAACGACCTCGCGGCCCGGTGCGAAGCGGAGCCCGGCGTCGCCCTGTCCGTTGATTTGAAGGGGCAGACGGTCACGACGGCCGAAGGAGAAGCGCACCATTTCGATATCGATCCTTTCTCCAAAAAGTGTCTGATCGAGGGTCTGGACGACATCGACCTGACCTTGAAACACGAATCCAGGATTGCGGCGTTTGAAGCGGCCCATACGATTTCCTGATGACCCGCCCCGCGCCGCCGGAACCCAGGTTGCGATCCCCCTCTCCAACCCGGGGGACCCAAGGACATCCGCCCGCCGGACGAGAAATCTCTTGCGGTACTGATGTGTTAGAATAGCTGTTTCGGGGGACGCGAAAGGAACGCACTGCGTGAAGACGGTGACCTATTCCCGGAATTTCACCCTTCCCATCACCTACTGGTGCCGGAACCACTGCGGTTATTGTTCTTTCCGCTCCAACCAACCGGTCCTCATGACCCGGGAGCAGATCCGGGAAGCCGCCCGGCGGGAAGCCGCGAAGGGCGCCGTCGAGGCGCTCGTGATGACGGGCGAGCGGCCGGACGACCACCCCATAATGCGGGCGGAGCTGAATGCGTGGGGGTTTCCCACGTACGTGGATTACACCCGCGGGGCCTGCGAAATCCTTCTGGAAGAAGGGCTTTTGCCTCACACCAACATCGGGACCCTGACGTTGGACGAGCTGGCCCGGCTGAAAGACGTAAACGCTTCGATGGGCGTGATGGTGGAGTCGCTGAGTCCGGCCGTCGAGGCGGGGATCGCCCACAATTTCGCGCCGACGAAGGCGGCCGCCCTGCGGCTGGAGACCGTCCGGGCGGCCGGCGAGCTCCAGATTCCCTTCACGTCGGGGATCCTGTTCGGCATCGGCGAGCGCCGGCGGGAGCGGACCGACACCCTCGAGGCCCTGGCCGGGCTCCATGAAACCTACGGGCACCTGATGGAGGTCATCGTCCAGCCCCTCAACGTCCAGGAGGGAACGCCGATGGCGGGTTGGCCCGAGCCCTCGATAGCGGAAACGTTGGAGATGGTCCGCGAGGCCCGGGCGATTCTCCCTGATGACGTCCACATCCAGATTCCGCCCAACCTGGTTCCGCACGTCCTGGAAGCCGTGGAAGCGGGCGCCGACGACATCGGCGGGCTTTCGGACGAGCCGGACCTGATCAATCCCAATCACCCCTGGCCGGACACGGAAGGGCTGCGCAGGTATCTCGCCGAGTTCGACATCGACCTGGAGCTTCGATTGCCCGTGTACGATGAGTTCGTCGATCGCGGGTGGCACTCACCCATCGTTGGCGCAGTGATGGCCTCCATCCGGCCGGCGCTTTTCTGCTGAGGACAACACAAGATGCCTACATTTGCCGAAGCCTTTCGAAAGGCCGAGCGCGGACGGGAAATCGGCCCCCAGGACGCGGCGGTCCTGTTGAAATCGAAAGACCCCGAACAGACCCGGCGGCTTTTCGATTTGGCGGACGCCATTCGGGCGGAGGTCAACGGCGACGAGGTCACCTACGTCGTCAACCGGAATATGAACTTCACCAACATCTGCGTGGGCAGCTGCGCGTTTTGCGGCTTCTCCCGGAAGGCGGGGCAGGAGGGGGCGTATTTCGTCAATGATGAGGAAATCGAGCGGAAGGTCGGCGAAGCTGTCGCCTTCGGCGCCACCGAGGTCTGCATCCAGGGCGGTCTTCACCCGTTCATCACGCTGGATTACTACGCGGACCTCCTCAAGCGGGTGAAGCGCGTCGCCCCCGACATCCACATCCACGCCTATTCGAGCGAAGAGATCAATTACATGACCGAATTGTCGGGCAAGACCTCCGCCGAGGTCATCTCCATCCTGAAAGACTCCGGACTCGGCAGCACGCCCGGGACCGCCGCGGAAATCCTGGTCGAGCGCGTGCGCCGGATCATCTGCCCCGAGAAGCTGACGACCGGGCGTTGGGTGGAGATCATGAAAGAGATTCACCGCCAGGGGATCCCGGCGACTTCCACCATCATGTTCGGCCACGTGGAGTCCCCGGAAGATGTCGGGGAGCACCTCGAGGTCACCCGGAACATCCAGAAGGACACGGGGGGATTCACCGAGTTCGTTCCGCTGCCGTTCATTCCTTACGACAACGCGCTCGGCCGAGAGTACGACATCCTGAGAATGATCCCCAATGAAGAGGTCTTCAAGGTTTACGCCGTCAGCCGGATCTATTTCCGCGAGACGATCTTCAACATCCAGTCGAGCTGGCCGAAGATCGGCCTGCAAGCCGCCGGCGAGGCCCTGCGGGTCGGCTGCAACGACGTGGGGGGGACGCTGATGGAGGAGAAGATCTCCAACATGTCCGGATCGGAGTGGGGAGATCGCGCCTCGGTCGAGCAGCTCCGCGAGATCATCCTTAATAACGGCCGGATCCCCGTCGAGCGGACGACGGTGTACGAAAAGCGCCCTTCGTTGGAGCCTGTCTCCTCGAACGGATGACTTGAGCCACTGGGGTCCGCCGGGTGCCGTCATGCCTGAGTCTCGGGACGGGGACATCTATTTTCAATTCCTGGAGTCGCGCCGCTCCCGCCGGCAGTTCGGTCCGGGAAGCGTACCGCCCGAAGAGGTGGACCGCGTCGTCCAGGCCGCCGGGTGGGCGCCCTCCCCGCACAAGACCCGCCCCTGGCGATTCGTCATTGTTTCAACCCCCGAGATCAAAGCGCGCCTGGTCCGCCGGATGGCCGCCGCCTTTGAATCCGACCTCCGGAACGACGGCATCCTCTCCGAAGATCGCATCCGCGCCCGGATACAAAAATCCCTCGACCTGCTCCTTCCCGCCAGCGCCTTGTTGATCGCGTGTCTGTACAAAGAAGATCTGGACCGATACCCCGACGCCTTCCGGCGGGCCGCCGAGGAAACCATGGCGACGCAGAGCCTGGGCGCCGCCCTTCAGAACGTTCTTCTGGCCGCCCACGCGCGGAACATCGCCGCCTGTTGGGTTTGCGCGCCGCTGTTTTGTCCCGCCCTGGTCCGGTCGACCCTGGACCTGCCCGGCGATTTCCATCCCCACATGCTCGTCGCCCTCGGCCGGCCCCCGCGGGAAGAACCCCCGGGGAGGCCCGCCTACGCGCTGACGGTTCTGCACCGCTGAATGAATGACCTGATCGTTGCGCTCGCGGGGGGCGTCGGAGGGGCGAAGCTGGTCCTGGGACTCGCCCACGCGGCCCCGCCGGAAAGGGTCGCGGCTGTCGTCAACACCGCCGACGACCTCACGCTTTACGGCCTCCACGTTTCTCCGGACATCGACACGGTCATGTACACCCTGGCGGGCCTGGCGGACCCGGGCCCGGGCTGGGGCGTGGCGTCCGATACGACCCACGCCCTCGACATGCTCGAGCGCTACGGCCATCCCGCCTGGTTCCGTCTGGGCGACCGCGACCTGGGCACCCACCTGCTGCGCCGCGCGCTCCTCGATCAGAAAAAATCCCTGACGGAAGTCACGGGGATCCTCTGCCGCGCGCTGGGGGTCCGAAGCGCCGTCCTGCCCATGACGGACGCCCCGGTCCGGACGCGCGTCCTCACGCCGGAAGGCGAGCTGGAGTTCCAGGACTATTTCGTGGCCCGGCGGGCGGAAACGCCGATCACCGGGATTCGTTTCGAGGGGATCGAGGACGCCGGGCCCACCGAGGCGGCGCTATCGGCCCTGGCCCGGGCGCGGGCCGTCATTTTCTGCCCGTCCAACCCCTTCGTGAGCCTGGGGCCGATCCTGGAGCTGCCGGGCATGGCCGACGCCATCCGGTCCTCCCCCGGCCCGAAGGTGGCCGTGAGCCCCATCGTGGGGGGGCAAGCCCTCAAAGGCCCCGCGGCGAAAATGATGAAGGAGATGGGCGAGGAGCCGTCGGCTTCCGGGGTGGCCCGGCGTTACGTTGACTTGCTCGATGGCTTCGTGCTAGACGAAGTGGATCGCGACGAGGCCCCGCTTGTGGAGAGAATGGGCCTCCGCGTCCGGGTCACGAACACGGTCATGAACACGCTGGAAGACAAGACCCGGCTGGGCCGCGAAGTCCTTGAAATTTCGGACGAAATTTTCCGGGCATCCCGCACATAAAGGGCCGACCTCCCCATGATTGCGCTCGTTCCGCTCAAAGGGTTCCGGGATGGAAAAACGCGCCTGTCCTCGGTCCTGGACGAAGAAGCCCGGGGGCGCTTGGCCTTCTGGATGATGAGACGCGTCCTCCGTTCCCTGGCCGTGGCGGAATCCGTGGAACGCGTCGTCCTGATCTCCAAAGACGTCGATGCCCGGTCGGCGGCGCAGACGCTCGGCGCGGATTCTTTCTTCGAGGAATCCGCGGACCTGAACGGCGCCCTCCGCGAGGCCGTCTCGGCATTCCGCGATTCTCCGGATCGGGAGGTTGCCGCGTCGGGACTCCCGCCGGAAGCAATCCTGATCATTCCCGCGGACCTTCCCCTCCTGAAGCCCGAGGACGTGGACGCAATGGCCGCTCTCCGCGCGACGGAGGCGCCATGCGTCGTGGCGGCCCCTTCGCGTCGCGGCGAGGGGACCAACGCCCTGCTCCTTCATCCGCCGGATGTCCTGAGCCCGTCCTTCGGACCGGACAGCTTCAACGGCCACCGGGCGCGGGCCGTCGCAAGCGGCGTGGCCTTCCTGGAGCATCGCTCGGCCGGTCTGGGTCTGGACATAGACCTGCCGGAAGACCTGGAATCCCTGCGCGGCGCATTGGACCCCAAGGCCCTGAGCGGGCTCTCGAAAATTCTCGCATTGGGTCCGGTGGTCTCGCCGTGAACGGTTATCAAGGCCGGGTGCTGCCCGACATTCCCGAGATCAAGCCGGGCGACGACCTGGCGGGAATCCTCTGCCGGGCCGCGCGGGCGGGCGGAATGGAATTCCAGCCGGGCGATATCCTGGTGGTGGCCCAGAAAATCGTCTCCAAGGCCGAAGGGCGGGTCTGCACCCTGTCCGAAGTGGCGCCGACGCCTCGGGCCCGGGACATCGCCGCTTCGACGGACCGGGACCCCCGGCTGGTCGAGGTCATTCTGGGCGAATCCAACGAAGTGGTGCTGGCCTCGCGGACGGCCCTGGTGACGGAGCATCGCACGGGCGTCGTTTGCGCCAACGCCGGCGTGGACCGCTCCAACGTGTTCAGCGGCCCGGAAGGGGAGGACGTCGTCGTCCTCCTGCCGGAAGACGCGGACGCCTCGGCCCGGAAGCTGCGCGACGCGATCCGCGAAAAGACGGCGACGGAGGTGGCCGTGATCGTCAGCGACACCCATGGGCGGCCGTTCCGGCGCGGGGTCGTGGGGGTGGCCATCGGGGCGGCGGGCATCGAGCCTATCATCGACCGCCGCGGCGACGCGGACCTGTTCGGCAGAACGCTCCAGATCACCGTCGTGGCCCAGGCGGATGAAGCGGCGGCGGCGGCCTCTCTGCTGATGGGCCAGGCGGGCGAGGGACGGCCGGCGGTCCTGATCCGGGGGGTGGAATTTGAAAAAAGCGACGCGGGCGCCCGGGCGCTCTTTCGGCCCAAGGATGAGGACTTTTTCCGGGGAGGCGGCAAGCGATGATGACGCGAAACGAGGCCGAGGGCCTTCTTCACGAGTGGACGCAAAGCGAGAACCTCCGCAGGCACGCCCTCGCCGTCGAGGCCGCGATGCGGACCTACGCCCGGAGATTCGGGGAGGACGAGGATTCTTGGGGGGTGGTCGGCCTTGTCCACGACCTGGATTACGAGAAACACCCCACCCCGGACGAACACCCCCTCGTGGGGGTCAAAGTCCTGGAGGAAAAAGGGTTTCCGGAAGACGGGCTGGAGGCGATCAAGGGGCACGCTGAATACCTGAACGTCCCCCGGACGTCGAACATGGCCAAGGCGCTCTTCGCGGTCGACGAGCTGGTCGGCCTCATCACGGCCTGCGTCCTAGTGCGTCCGACCCGGGACATTTCGGACATGAAGATCAAGTCCGTCAAGAAGAAGTGGAAGGACAAGGCGTTCGCCAAGGGCGTCGACCGGGCACAGATCGAAGAGGCGGCCGAGGACCTGGGCGTTCCCCTGGAAGAGCACCTTCAGATCGTCCTGGACGTCATGAAAGAGAACGCCGAGAGCCTGGGGCTTGCCGGATGACCGCGGACGCGCGCTCCACGTCCGCCTCGCCGGCCGGGCCGGACGTCGGCGGGAATCGCTTCGCCTGGGACACGAGGCGGATTTCCTGGACCGCGTCTCTTCAGGGTCCGTGGCGGCATGCGGCCATCAGCCCCGTCTTCCTGGGTTGGCTCCTGGAGGAGATGACGAAGGCCGACCGCGTGCTCGACCTGGGCTGCGGGACCGGAAAGCTCACCTTCGCCCTGGCGCCTCACGCGGCGGAGATCGTGGGGCTGGACCGGGACGCGGAGGCGATTCAAAAGGCGACCCGACGGGCCGAGGCCGGCGGGATCGCGGATATCCGCTTCGCCGTCGCCGATGTGGAGGCGGTGGAATACGACGACGCCCGGTGGGGTGGACGGCCCGATGTCCTGACGGCGCACCTGTGCATGGCCGACGCCCTGATCGAGCGGGCGGGCCGCGCCCTGGCCCCCGGGTCGCATTTCGCGGCGGTCGCGGTCCGCATGAATCAATGGAAGGAGACCGGGGTCCCTTCGAAGTTCGCCTATACGGAGGACTCGTTGACCCGCGGACTGGTGGACGCCGGGTTCGACATCGTTCACGGCCGGGTGGAGGAGGAGGTCCTGGTCTTCCGCTCCCCGGAAGAGGCCGAGGGCGTCCTGCTCGGTGGCGGGAACGCGCCCAAGCGATGGGGCCTGAACCCCCGGAGAGAAGAAGGCTTGCGCGCCCACCTCAGCGGCGGAGGCAAGGAAATCACAAGGAAAGGTCACCTCCTGTTTCTGGCGAGAAAGACCGGATGAGAATAATCCTTCCGACAATCCTCCGGACGTGCGGCGCAAGACGACCAGGGACGTGAATCTCCGAAGGGGACCGGAATCATGATTACCGGGATCTCAACAATTTTCATTTTCGTCAAGGACCTGAAACGCTCCGTCCACTTTTATCGGGACGTGATGGGGATCCCCATCGCCCGGGAGGGAGAGCAGGACGCCCGGTTTCAGGTGGGCGGGTTCAACGTGGTGGTGCACGAAGACCTGTCGCGCGAGGAGTTTGAAAAATGGAAGTTCAACCCCCCACCCGAACCCGGCGACCGGGGATGGGGGTCGATCTTCACGCTGCAAAGCGACGACGTGGACGCGGAATGCGAACGCTTGAAAGGAATGGACGCCGACTTTGTCTGCAAGCCGACGTCGATGCCCTGGGGGACGCGGATGTTTCTCCTCCACGACCCGGACGGCTATGTCCTGGAGGTCTCGAAACCCCTGGAAGGCGCGAACCCGGACCATTGAAGGGGCAAAGTCCCCAAGGGGGGCTTTTTTGTAAAACCGCCCCCCTGGGACTTTCCGGTATCATTTCTTGATCACCACCCACAGCCCGTGTCTCTTATCGAGGCGGGAGCGCTCCCACACGCCGGCCTCCCGGGCGCAGGCTTCCGCCTCCTCGTAGCTCACCACCCGCTTGCCGAGCTTGCGGTTCAGGTCCCGGGCTTCGGCGGCGACCTTGTCGATCACCTCATTGGGCGCCCCCGCGCCGAACCCGCCTCCGATGAGCGCCACGCCCCCCGGTTTGAGAACCCGGTCGGCCTCGCGCAGGAGCTTGACCGGGTCCCAGATGAAAAAGAGCGCGCCCCGGAAGTACACCAGGTCGAAGCTCCCGTCCGGATAATGCAGGGCCTCGGGGTCGCCCTCCTCGATCCGGACCTTTTCCAGCACCCCCGCCCGGCCCAGGTAATCCTCGAAATGGGGTTTGAGGCCCGGCGTGTTGTCGGCGACGGTGATCTCGAGATCCGGGGCGAGCGCCAGGAGCGCGGCCGAGATCCCCGGCGCGTAAGCCCCCATCTCGAGCGCCCGGCCGGAGGTCCGGCCGTATTCGTCCAAGATCTGCCGGGCGACGTAGGGATAGAATTTCTCGTACATCCAATTGACGGTGATGATGTCGTTCAGTTCCATGACGGCCTTTCATGCGGTGGGAATTCTTGATGGACGTGGACAGGGGGCCGTGGGAGTCAAGCCACGCGCGGAATGGGCGGATTGTCCGCAAGCGAATCGATTTCCGTCGAGCCCTCAGCGTCGATCTCCCTTAGAGGATGATCGATTCCGGAGCGGATATCAACATGCCCTGACATCTCGGGACGCCCGCCGTATAATGCCTTCAGACATGGTGTGAAGCCGGAGTCCCGCCCCACCTGGAGGGAGGCCAAGCGTGGAGGTCGAATCGGACAAGCTGAAACACTTCAAGGCGAAAGACGGCAGGACCGTGGCGGTTCTCGTCCGGGGGGATCTGGAAGAGTACTCCCAATTTCCGCCGAAGATCGACACCGAAGAGGACCGGGCGCACATGGCCCGTCATTACGACCTGTCCAAGATCGACATGGACACCTACACCAAGGCCCACGTCACGGACAACGCGCTGCCGCTCCAGATTGTCCTCCTCAACCGGGAGGTGGGCTCCAAGGTCAAACCGCACTACCACAAAGTCTCGTCGCCGATTCCCGGGTCGAGCAAGTTCCAGCTCATGATGTGCCAGCGGGGGCTGGGGCGTATCGGCGTCTACACGCGCGAGGGGGACCATCTGGGCGACGCGAACCTGCGGCCCTTCGATTTCATCCTGCTCCTGGAGGGCCACTCCATCGAGTTTCTGGAGGAGGACACCAAGCTCATCGAGCTCAAGCAGGGGCCGTTCCCCGATGGCGGCGACGCCGAGGACATGGTGGCCCTGGCAAAGGACTGAGATCCGGAACCCGGCGCCGGATTTTCGGGCGCGAAAAAAGGGCTCAAGGATTGTCCCTGAGAGCGCCCCTTGCACCGTCCCGTTTATTTCCTCATTTTCTTCCGGCGAGAGGCGTCTCGCAAGTTGTAATGGCATGCGTTGCAAGCCTTCAACACACCACTGAGCCTATCCGCAACGAGGTCCTCCTCTCCCGCCCGGGCGGCTTCGGCGACCCCTTGAAATGCGGCCCCCAGGTTGCTGTAGAGTTTCCCCACCTTCGTGCCCTTATACTTCTTGAGGTTGGAGACGAACTCCTGTCTCTTGGCGGACCGATCGGCCACGGCTGCGATGCGCTTCATGTCAAAGACCGCCAGGGCGCTGACGATGGTCTGAAGGCTGCTGACGTTATCCAACATTCCCCGCCAGACCCCTTTCGGCGCATGCTTTTTCTGGGCCGACACCGGCCCCGCGAAGGCGGCCGTGACGGCGAACGCCAGAACCAGGGTGATCGCGAAAATCTTTTTCATGGACTCTCCCCCTCCCGATCCAATACCGTTTGATGGACTCATTCGCCCCCCCGAAGCACACCCTTTCCCCCCTACGGATGATCCGAAGCTTTCGGAAACCGGGTTTGGGCTGTTCACAGGATGGGCACAAACACCCTTTTAAGAAAACAAACGCACATCGATTCTATTCCCCGAGGCCCGGATAAATTTCCCGCCCCGCGATTCATGCGCCCTCTTTGATAGAATAGAATTGAGGTTGTTTATCTATTCTAATTGATCCAGCGGAAAATTATAGGATTTTCATGAATTCAGCCGAAATTTTTTCCGTTGGCCGAAGAGGGTTCTTTCACTGGGTGCAAACCTCTCTCTTGGCCGTGGCGGGGGTCCTGGGCGCTTGGGGCGCGCTGGCCTACCTCTATCCTCCGGACCTTCGCCGGCGGCTGCGCGCCCCCGCGCGCGTCCCCGGCGCCGAATCACTCTCCCCCGGCGGGTCCGCGACCGTCCGCATCGCCGGCGAGCCGGCCCTGCTCCTGAAGACCGAGAGCGGTTACCGCGCTTTCTCCCTCGTCTGCACCCACCTCGGCTGCGTCGTCCGGTGGAGGCCGGATGAGGCCCGGAAGACCGATTCGCGAGGAAAGAACATCGGCCGCTTCGCCTGCCCCTGCCATGGAGGGGTGTTCGATTCCGAAGGCGAAGTGGTTTCCGGCCCGCCGCCGAGGCCGTTGGAGAGACTGGAAGTCCGCGAGCGGAACGGACAGGTTTTCATCGGATGAATCCTGGCGATGACGTGGCGGCGCGGGTCCATCCGGAAGGGCCATTGAAACCCGGCCAAACCTCCTTCGGAGAGATCCGGTCATGGGCCGGAGCGCTCCGCGCCCTGCTTCACCGCCACACCGTTCCGCAAGGACTTCGCGCCTATCACACCCTGGGGGCGGTGCTCCTCGCCCTTCTCGGCGTCCAGGCCGTCACCGGCGTGCTTCTGCTCTTCTATTACCAGCCGGCGCCCGAGCGGGCCCACGAGAGCGTCAGGCTCCTGATGAACGGCGTGCCCTGGGGCTGGGCCGTCCGGAGCCTGCACCGCTGGGCGGGCGAGGGCATGATCATCGCGGCGTTCCTCCACATGGGCCGGGTGTTTTTCACCGGCGCGTTCAAGCGGCCCCGCGAGGCGACCTGGGTGGCGGGCTTCTTCCTGTTCGTAACCGTCTTCGGCCTGGCCTTCACGGGATACCTGCTGCCCTGGGATCAGAAGGCGTTTTGGGGGACGACGATCGGGGCCCAAATGGTTCACCAGGTTCCGGTGATCGGGGAATTCATCGCCGGCCTGATGAAAGGGGGCAAGCAGGTGGGGGCGGCGACGCTCACCCGCTTCTTCGCCCTTCACGCGGTCGTCCTGCCGGCGGCGATGGTCATCCTGATCGCCGTCCACGTCGCTCTCGTCTACCGGGTCGGCGCGGCCGATCCGCTTCCGAGGCGGAGGAACGCCGGCGCCTCCCCCGGACGGACGCCCTATGTACACTTCATGCGGAGGGAGATCCTGGCGGGGGTTCTGGCGATCGCCCTTCTTCTCCTTTGGACCGCCTGGAACCCGGCGCCGCTGGACGCGCCGGCGGACCCGGCCTTGACGCCCGAGCATGTGAAGCCCGAATGGCCGTTCCTGGCCTTCTACCAGAGCCTGAAATACTTCCCGGCCGGGGAGGTCTTTCCCGGGTTTTCTTATCTCCAACTGGCCGTGATCCTCCAGGGGCTGCCCTTCCTGCTGATCCTTCTCGTCCCTTTCCTCGACCGCTCGGAGGACCGAAGCCCGCTCCGGCGCAAATGGGCGACGGGGATCGCCCTGGGGATCATCCTCCTGTGGGCCGTCCTCACCTACCTCGGCCACTACGCCGGCGGCCCCGAGCCGATTTTCGGCATTGAGGTTTCGTGATGGACCGGTGGGCCTTCCTGATATTCACAACCCTCGTGCTTTCTGTTGCCCGCCTGGCCGCCGGCCAAACCCTCAAGACCCATCCCGGACCGGCGGGGAAGGTCGTGGATTCCTGTTGGGATTGCCACAAAAACGGCCGGGCGGGGCGCGATTATCGGGCGAGCATCCATTTCGTTTTCGGCGCCGGCTGCATAGGCTGTCACGGCGGCGATCCCACGAAGGTCCGCCGGGAGGACGCCGAATCCAAAGACGCGGGCTTCCGGGGGCGGATCTCGGTTTTCGACATCCCGGAGGTTTGCGCCAAGTGTCACGGGAAGCCGGACGCCGTCAAATGGTCCCGGGGGAGACGAAACGCCTTCGAGGAATACAAGCAGGGCGTGCACGCCGAGGCCCTTTGGCAAAAGGACGAGCGGGGGGCCCCCCAGTGCGCCACCTGCCACGGCGCCCATCGCGTTCTTCGGGTGGACGACCCCGGCTCCCCGGCCCATCCGGCCAACGTCAACCGGACCTGCGCCAAGTGCCACGCCGACGAGGAATACAAAGAAAACTTCGGCCTGAACATCGAGGTCCCGGGACAGGTCGCGAGGGGCGTTCACGGGTTGAAGGGGGGGTGGAGTCCCGGGCTGAACCTTCCGACGTGCGCGTCGTGCCACGGGGCCCACTGGAACTTCCGGCCTCAATGGGAAAACGCCGAGGTGTTCGAGATTTGCGGGACGTGTCACACGGCGGAACGGGCGGCGTTCGGCAAGAACAACCCGCACTTCGCCGCCGAGGAAAAAGTCCACTGCGCCAAGTGTCACACCGCGCACGAGGTCAAGCCGGCGACGCCCGCGATGTCCCGCGACCCGAAGGTCTGCGCCGCCTGCCACAACCGGCGGAAGAACCCGAAGGACCCGGCCCTCGACTACATCGGCCGGGTCCTCAAGGCCGTCGCGCCGGTGCGCCGATCCATCCACCGAAGCCGGCGGGTCTTGGCCGATCTGCGGTCCGCGGGCTTCAAGCCCGTGGAGGAGACCCGGCGGGTGGACCGGGTGGAGCGGGCCTTCTTGACCGGCTTCGGTCTTGCACAGCACCAATTGGTTCTGGTGAAGAACTTCAAGGCGCTCGAAGCCGCCGCCGAGCGGGCCCAGGCCGCCGAGGCGGCCATCCTGGCGGTCAAGGGTCGCCATCGCTGGACGCGAATTGCGTTGTGGGGCGGGGCGATCTACGCGGCCCTGCTGGCCGGGGTTCTCTGGCTGCGCAGACGCAAGCGATGAAAATTCCGGGTGAAACGGACGAAGGGATGGACCAGCCTTCGGCGAAGCCGGCGGGCAGGATTTCCCGGGATTTGGGCCCTATCGTCTATCAGGTTGCGGAAAAACCTTTTCTCAGGGTTGCACAAGCGCACTCGATGTCCTTCCGAACGAAGCGGGAATCTCGCCTCGATTGGATTGTTTTCTGAACTCAACAAAAATCAAGGCGTGTCGATCTTGAACGGATTCCCCACGCGGGTCGGTAGACCCTCCTTCGGAATGACAAGTAGCGTGGTGGGACGTGCTCCCCTAAAACTGGTCCATATCCGGGGGGCAGACCAATTTGTCGTTCACGTAGATTTGCGATAACTTACGCGTCTCGATCATTTCATGAGGCGGTCACCCATGGAACCAAGAAACGTTCAAAGGAAGCTCGCCGCAATCCTCGCCGCGGACATCGCCGGTTACAGCCGGTTGATGGGATCCGATGAGGCGGGGACCCTCGCCCAACTGACGGTTCATCGCAAAGAACTGATCGACCCCAAGATCGCCGAGCATCACGGCCGCATCGTCAAGACCACCGGCGACGGGATATTGGTTGAGTTCGCCAGCGTCGTGAACGCGGTCCAGTGCGCCGTGGAGGTTCAACGGGCAATGGCGCGGCGAAACGCCGACGTGCCAAAGGACCTTCGGGTCGAGTTCCGCGTGGGGATCAATATCGGCGACATCATCATTGAGGGTGACGACATCTACGGCGACGGCGTGAACGTTGCAACGCGCCTTGAGGAGCTGGCCCAGCCGGGCCGCCTCTGCATTTCCGGTACAGCCTTCGATCACGTCAAAAACAAGCTATCGGTCGGCTTCGAGAGCTTGGGCAATCAGCAGGTCAAGAACATCACGGACCCCGTCCACGTCTACCGGGTTCGGCTGGAGCCGGAGGCAGCCGGGGCCGTGAAGGTGGTGAGGAGGGCCGGGACGAGGCGGTGGCCATGGGCCGCGGCGGCTCTGGTCGTGCTCGTCGGCGGGGCGGCTATCTGGAACTTCTACCTGCGATCGGCAGCGTCAAAGCTCGAACCCGCGTCTGTGGAAAAGATGGCCTTTCCGCTTCCGAAGAAGCCTTCCATCGCGGTGCTGCCTTTCATCAACATGAGCGAAGATCCGGAGCAAGAGCACTTCGCCGATGGCATCACTGAGAATATTATCACCGCCCTGTCCCAGGTTCCGGATATGTTCGTCATCGCCCGCAACTCAACCTTCACATACAAGGACAAGGCGGTGAAGGTGCAGCAGGTGGCCGAGGAGTTCGGGGTCCGCTACATCCTTGAGGGCAGCGTCCAGCGGTCCGGTGACCGGGTGCGGATCAACGTACAGCTCATTGACGCCCTCAAGGGGCACCACCTGTGGTCCGAGCGCTACGACCGCAAATTCAAAGACATCTTTGCCCTGCAGGATGACATCACGGAGAATGTCGTTGCGGCTATGCAGGTAAAGCTCACCGAGGGAGAGCAAGCCCGTATCCGGCGGAGACAGACGGACAACCTCGAAGCCTACCAGTATTTCCTTCGCGGCCTAGTGCATAGGCGGCCCTCCACAAAGGTGGATAACGCCCAGACACGGCGGTTGTTCGAAAAGGCGGTCTCGTTGGACCCAAACTTCGCGGGAGGATGGGAGCAAATCGCGCGGACCCACATTTGGGATGTGCGCCTGGGATGGACTGACACCCCGCCGCAGTCTATTGCCCGGGCTGAAGAACTGCTGCAGAAGGCTTTGGCCATCGATGACTCCCACGCCGAGACTTACTCACTATTAAGTGTCCTTGCCATGCAGAAACGACAGCATGAAAAAGCGATTTCCTACTGTGAGAAGGCGCTCGCCCTCAACTCCAATGAGGCCGATTCCACGGCCCGTTGTGCGCGGACTCTGGAGTACTCGGGCAGAGCGGAAGAAGCGATCGCGCTGGTCAAGAGGGCGATGCGGCTCAGTCCCTATTATCCCAATTGGTACTTGTTCGTCTTGGGCGTTGCCTACCGTATGACGGGGAGATATGACGAGGCGATTGCCGCTGCTAAGGGTTTCCTCAACCGTAATCCGAATCACCCGTATGCCCATGTCCTGCTCGCGGTCAGCCACTTTCAGGCAGGCAGGCAGGAGGAGGCCCGGGCCACAGTCGCAGAACTCCTCAGGCGAAATCCCAAGTTCTCGGTAAAGAAATTGGCGAAACCACTTGGCTGGTATAAGAACCCCGCCGAGGCAGAACGCATTCTCGATGCCGCCCGCAAGGCGGGGCTGCCGGAGTGACGCATCCGTTTCGTCAAACCTCCAAAGTTCTCATTTGGTCGCCGAGAGCCAAACAAATTTTGGGCAGGATTTGGACGACCCCTTAACGCATTTTTGTCACGGGAAGCGGGCTGGCCGACTCCGGCGTGCCCTGGAACATCGCGGCCATGTGCATCCCCGCCGTGCTTTTGGGCGGGCAGATCGCCCTGCGGATCAACCGCTATCTCAACCCCAACCACATCAAGCTGGTTCTCTTTGTCTTCTTCTGCATTGTGGGCGTGATCTTGATCCTACGGGGACTTTTATAAAGGAATTGCTTTCTTGGGGGCCTTTTTGAAAGCCGGCCCCCCACCCCCCCGGAAAACAATCTTTTCGCCGAATGCCCGCTTTCCTTGCGGAAATCTCTGGCATTCGTCTAATGCGTTAATACCCATTTCTCTACAGGTTCTGTGACAGTTTCGCCGGGTCGATGAGGGAAGGGTTCAGCGGGGTTCGCAGGCGTAGGGCCAAACGACCTTGGTTCCTTCCGGCACGAACCTTCCGTCGGTGGTTTTGTAGGGAACCTGGACCATCTTCTGGTCATCCGGAAAGTCGCGAATGACCGCCGACCTCAGGGGAGGTCCCTTGAACAGGGCCAGGGGGTCCAGCCATTCGCCCTCAACCGGCACGAAGAATCGCCGGGCGATGAAGTCCTTCCGTGGGCCGAAGAAGGCCGTCAGGTGCAGGTGCGAGTGTCCCATCGGGTAGTACCGGCCCACGGTGCCAGTGGCGCCGGTGCGGGCAATGACCTGGCCCATCTCCACCCGCTGGCCGATTACCACATCCGGCATTTCGCGCAGATGTTTGTATTCCGTATAGGTCCAGGCCGGCAGGCCCGTATCCTCCGGCGCATGCTGCAGGAATATCAAGATGCCGCCGAGTCCGCCGCCTACCTTTTTGTGGATGACAGTGCCGGAGGCGACGGCGAGGATTGGGGTGCCTTCAGTTGCCGGTATGTCCATGCCCCCATGACGTCCCTGATAGAACTCGGGATTGCGGAGGCTGCCGTCGCCCCGATATCCGGATCCGAAGGATGAGGTAACTTCGAGGCACTTCACCTCTTTGGGGTAGACGGGCTTCAGACCGGTCTCAAACAACCCCTTCGCGTCCATGTCCTCAATGCCTGCCGCCCTCGGAGTGAAGGCGCGCCAATTCTCGGGTTCCGAGTCGCCCCGGTTTTGCTCCTCCAACTGGCACGCCGTCAATGCAAGGACGCCCAACAAACCGGAGATGATCAAGAACCAAGTCTTGAAGTTTCCCCCATTAGCCACCACGCCTGACACGCCTCCGGATTTGTACCACACCATATAACCGGGATTTCCCAGATGACCACCTTTAGCCATCCTGCGGTCCTCGTGTGACATGAAAGTATCCCAATTTACCACACATTCAGGGGATCTTTGCTACCCCCTCCGCTCAATCGAGGGGCTATGGCCGTCTTAAAGCCGCAATCCCTTGAAAACCCAGCTCTACCGGCACACTCAGGGGAGTTCGGCACAGACTGATCCCCCGTCTCCACCCCTCACTAAGCTTGCTGGCCATCTGCTCCATTATCCGATGTCTGGTACCGGAGGTGGCAACCACAATCGTCGAATTCGCTCAAGAATTGCCCTGAACAGTTGACGCGACACCGCTACCTCGGCCATCTGGAAGGTGGTGTACCGGGCGTGGGTAACCACCTTGGCCCCAATCTTGATCAGCTTCTCCCGAAGTGTCGTCAGCGACCAGTGCTTCACCGCTCTCGGCAATGCCAGCCGCCGAAGGAAGTTGGCCAGATTGTACGCCAAGGCAAACAGCTGCAGGCGAACCTGGTTGTCCTGGAAGCCATGGCACGACAGGCGCGTCCAGTCAACGCGTACTTGCCCTCCTTGATCCACTGCTCAGCCGTCCCACGCTGGTTGTAGAACCTCACGACGTTATCTTCCCACCAGCGCAGGTTCGTCACGATGAAGCTCACTTCCGCAAACAATTGCCCCTGGCGCCACTCGATCCTCACTACCACCCGGCGAGGCTTCTCCCAACTGGCCGCCTGATAGAGGACGCTGTGGTAGAAAACAATGGACTTCTTGGGCGGTCGGCCCACCGGCCAGCTCAGAAGGTAATCGATATCCCTGTGCAAGATGGCGTTGGCCGGAAGCCGAATCGCATAGGAGTAACCCTCCGCTTCAAGGTATCGGTGCACTTTCGGCTTGGCGAATGCCGCGTCGCCTCGAAAGAAGCGCCGGAGGTTCTTGTGGCGGTAGCGTGCCACCACCGGCTCCAGGATAGTGCGACAGTCATCAGCGCTGTGGACCTTGCCGGTGCGCAACAGCGCCCGCTCCAGATCGCCAAACTGAATTGAAGCAAAACAACGGGTGATAGCAGGTGCAGCCGAAGTGCCGTTGTAGGAAGAGCCCTCCTGCTCGCCGTGGGTCGAACTGACCGAACTGTCCATGTCCAGGATCAGCTTGCGAATCGGCTTGCGTTTGCGGACCCGATCCACCTTCCACACAAAATCGAGAAAGACCCCGCGAACGCCCGGATCGCTCAAGGCGCCTCTCGACCGGGAGATGCGGGCGCAAGGGGCCAACAACGCGGAACTGCGCACCGCCCGTCCGCGGCCATCCGGGCGGCAATGCCCTGTCCACGCCAAGCGGTTTCACCGGACGGAAAACGCTCAAACCGCCGCGGCCTCCAGCCGCCCCATCTCCGCCAAGGCCCGCCGCAACTGCTCCCGATCCTCTTCGGGCGGGGGCAAGCACGGGGACCGGACGAGGGCGTTGGGGATGCGCCCGAGCAGCCGGGTCGCCTCCTTGTAACGCTGGTGCATGTAGTAGAAGGGGTCGGACGCGATGACCCGCGCCACGGGCCGGAACCGGCTCTCGACCTCCAGGACCCGGGCCGATTCCCCGGTCTTCGCCGCCTCGAACAACGCGACGATTTCCTCGGCCACGAAGTTCGGATACCCGGTGACGGCCCCGTCCGCTCCGATCAGGCTGAGGACGTGCAGGAACCTTCCGCTGGCCGGCATGATCGCCACCTGCCGATCCAGGGTGCGGAGGACCTCGACGTCCTGCGCGTACCGGGCCAGATCGGGGCCGTGGGCCATCTTGATGCCGACGATGTTCTCGTTCTCCCGGACAAGCTGGATCAACGTTTCGTGCGTGTAGGCGTGTTGAGAGCCCGTGTAGTACTGGAAGACGATGAGGGGCATGTCCACGGCCCCGCAGATCTCCCGCCAGAACGCGATCGCCACCTCCGGGCTTCGGCGCGCGTGCCAGGCGTAAATGGGCGGCGGGCAGAGCATGATCGCCTCCGCGCCCGCGTCCTGCGCCTGGTGGATGAGGCGGATCGCCTCCGCGGCCCCGTAGGCCTCGACCATGGACATCACCGGCATCCGCCCCTTCACCTCTTCCCGAACGGTGTGGATGTTTCGGATTCTCTCTTCCGGGGTCAAGGCGGACCCTTCTCCGGCGTGCGCGTTGCAGATGATGCCGTTAATCCCTTTTACGCTCAGGAAGTAGCCGGTCAGCTCCCGGACGGCGTCTTCGTCGATCTCAAGCGTCGGGGTGAAGGGGGTGACGGGCGTGACGATCACGCCTGAAAGCTCCGGTCCCATTTCGGCCTTCCTTTCTGATCCAAGGGAGCGGTTCCCCGGATGGAGGAGGGGGTGGACGAATCCGGATGATGTTCATTCTGAATCAGGGTTTTCAGACTAACAAGAACCCGGATGATCGTCCACATCTCATCTGTCCCCAATCGGACTTCCGCTGGAAAGCAACGCCTACCGATACCCGGCCGCAATCCGGGGGGGGAGGGGGGAGAGTCCGTCAAGCCGGGCACGCCCCTGTGCTAGAATCCACCTGTTGGAATTCCCCACGGATTTGCGATTGAGACCTTCACGGTCCCCATCCTGTGGGGCGGGACAATCGATTGGGGCTCAAGGGAGTTGACACGGGACCGTGAAAGCCGACACTGAAACGATCCGGACCGATATCCTGGTCCTCGGAAGCGGCGTGGCCGGGGCTCGGGCGGCGCTGGCGGCCGCAGACGCCGGCCTCCAGGTGACCCTGGTCACAAAGGGCGAGTTCACCCGAAGCGGGGCGACGCCCATCGCCGTATTCGCCTGCAACGCGGTCTATCCCGACATCACCCCGGACGACTCGCTCGAATCCCATTTCGAAGACACCGTCACGGCGGGCGCCTGTCTCAACAACCAACGCCTGGTCGAGGCCTACGTCACCGAAGCCGGAGATTGCCTGAAAGAGATCGATTCGTGGGGGGCCCGATTCAACCGGGTCGACGGGAAGTTCCACCAGCTCGTCCAGCCGGGGCACAGCCACGCCCGCTCCCTCCACATCGAAAACCGGACGGGCGCCGCTTTCTCGGCCGCCTTCCGGAAAGAGGTCCGCAGGCGGGCGAACATCCGGATCTTCAACGACACCTTCGTCACGGGCTATCTCACGGACCCCTCCTCGCGGGCGGTGATTGGAGCGGCGGCGATCGAGCTCCCGACGATGGCGCACCTGGCGTTCTCGGCAAAGGCCGTCGTGGACGCGACGGGCGGCGGGATGAACCTGTACGCCCTGCGCTCCGCGCCTCCCGACTGCACGGGCGACGGGTACGCCATGGCGTACCGGGTCGGGGCGGAGCTGATCGACATGGAATTCGTCCAGTTCTATCCGGGCTTGGCCCACCCCGAGCCTCACCGGGGAAACACCGGCGTCCCGTGGCTCGTCCGCGTGGCGCTCGAGGGATACTTCCTGAACAGCGAGGGCGACCGCTTCATGTCGCACTACGACCCCGTCCGGATGGAATGGGCGACGCGCGACGTCCTCGCGCGCGCGATCTTCAGCGAGGTCCGGGCGGGGCGGGGGACACCCCACGACGGGGTCTGGTTCGATGCGACCCACCTGGGTCCCGAGGCGATAGAAGAAAAGCTCCGGCCTTATACCGGACCGCCCCGGTGGACGTACCACGGCGTGGACCTTCTCGAATCCGGCCTGGACCTCCGGACGACGAAGGTCGAGACCGCCATGGTCGCCCACTACTTCTGCGGGGGCGTCCGGATCAACGAGCGCTGCGAAACCGGGATCTCCGGCCTCTATGCCGCGGGGGAGGTCACCGGGGGTGTGGACGGAGGCAACCGATTGACGGGCAACGCCCTTTCAGAACACTTGGTCTTCGGCGCCCGGGCCGGGGCCGAGGCCGCGAAGAGGGCCTCGGAGGAAGGATTCCAACAGCCCGACTCCGCACAGCTCGAGCGGGAGCGGGAACGGGTCGATTCGATCCGCCTGGCCGAAACGGGCCGCCGCCCCTATGAAATCCTGCACCAAATCCAGGAATGCGCCTGGACGAACCTCACGGGGGTCCGGGACGGCCGGGGGTTGACGAAGGCCATCGAGACCTTCCGCTCCTGCGGCCGGGAGGCCGCCGGGAACGTTCGCCTCCTCCACGGCGCCAAGGGGAACCCCTGGGAGCTTCTCCTGGCCCTGGAGGTGCGGAATCTCTGCCTCGTCGGAGAGATGGTGGCCCTCTCGGCCCTGTTGAGGGAAGAGACCCGGGCGAGCCACATGCGCATCGAGTTCCCGGATCGCTCACCGGAATGGTTGAAAAACGTCGTGATTCGTAAGAAGGGGGAAGAGATGGAAGCCTCGACCTCCCCCCTGGTCCTGACCCAGGGGATTCCCGAGGGGGCGCCCCCATGAGCGAGGTCACACTCAAGGTCTTCAGGTGCGATCCGGAGTCCGGGAATCCGCCGGATTTCGTGACCGGCCGTGTGCCCTATTTTCCCGGAATGACCGTCTTGAGGGCCATTCACAAGCTGAATGAGGTGGAATACGTGGCCTGCCGGAATTCGTGCCAGATTGGGTCGTGCGGCGTCTGCACCGTCCGGGTCAACGGCCGTCACGCGTTGTCCTGCCTGCGCGTCATCAATGACCCGGAAGAAGAGATCGTGGTCGATCCCCGCAAAGGAAGGCGCGTCCTGCGCGACCTCATCACAGCCGTCAGGGAACGCTGATTCGGATTTCAGGGGCGGATCGGGCGCCGTCTCCGGCATTCCGGGGGTTGACCCCCCGGCCCTCATCCCATCACGGCTGAGGGCATCATCTTGGCTTGGACACGTTTTCGGGCGCCCTCCCCGGATAAGGAGAGACGAACCCGGTGTTGATCGTGGGCGCGGATATCGGGGGGACCTTTACCGACCTGTATCTCTTCGACCCGGAGAACGACCGATCGGCGCTCGTCAAGGTTTTGACTACGCCGGAAAACCCGTCCGAAGGGCTGATGGAAGGCCTCGGCCGGCTCCTTGGAGGCGTCGGAGCCGCCTTTCCGGATGTCCGGACGATCATCCACGGGACAACCCTCGTCGCCAACGCCATCATCGAGCGCAAGGGGGCAAAGACCGGTCTGATCACCACGTCGGGCTTTCGGGACGTTCTCGAGATGCGGAGGGAGAAGCGGTACGACATCTACGACCTGTCCCTCGAGCTTCCGGAACCGCTCGTCCCCCGCGAGCTTCGCATCGGCGTCGAGGAGCGCATCGGGGCCGAAGGGAAGGTCGTCGCGCCGCTGTGCCGGGAATCCGCCGCCTCGGCGATCGAAGCGCTGCGCCGGGCGGGCGTCGAGTCCGTGGCCGTCTGCTTCCTTCACTCCTTCCGGAACCCGGCCCACGAGCAAGAGGCCGAACGGCTCCTGGCGGAACAGGTCCCGGAGATGTCCCGCTCGATCTCCTCGGACGTCTGCCGGGAGATCCGTGAATTCGAGCGATCCTCCACGACCGTGGCGAACGCCTACGTCCAGCCACTGATGAAGCGCTACCTGTCCGACCTGGGGGAGAGACTCCGCGCCGCGGGATTCCCCGGTCCGGTGCACCTCATGCTCTCCAACGGCGGGGTGACGAGCCTGGATTCCGCGATGCGTTATCCCATCCGCTCGGTCGAGTCCGGCCCGGCGGGAGGGGCGGTGGCCGCGGCCCGGATGGCCGGGGCCCGGGACCTTCCCAAGGTCATCGCCTTCGACATGGGCGGCACCACCGCGAAGATCACCCTCATCGAGGACGGCGAGCCGCAGACCACCAATCAGTTCGAGGTGGCCCGGCTCTCCCGCTTCAAGAAAGGCAGCGGCCTGCCCATCAAGGCGCCGGTGATCGAGATGATTGAGATTGGCACGGGCGGAGGAAGCCTGGCCCGCGTAGACAACATGGGGCGCCTGAAGATCGGACCCGAGAGCGCGGGCGCGGACCCGGGCCCCGCCTGCTACGCACGCGGCGGGGGGGAGCCGACCGTCACGGACGCGGACCTCGTCCTGGGCGCCCTCGACCCGGACTATTTCCTCGGAGGGGAAATGCGTCTGGACGTCGAGGCGGGCCGGCGCGCGATTCAGGAGAAGGCGGCGATCCCCCTCGGCGTGAGCCTCGAGCGCGCGGCGGCGGGCATCCGCGATCTGGCCGAGGAATCCATGGCGAACGCCGCCCGCATCCACGCCGTCGAGCGGGGGCGCAGCCCCCACGAATACGTCCTCATCGCCTTCGGCGGCGCGGGTCCCGTTCACGCCTACGGCGTCGCCCGCAACCTCGGCATTCGGACTGTCCTCGTGCCGCCGTCCGCCGGTGTCGCCTCCGCCCTCGGTCTCACCCTGGCCCCGATCTCCTTCGACTTCGTTCGAACGCACATCGCCCCGCTCTCCGCCCTCCCCCTCGAAATCCCCAACGCCCTGTTCGACGAGATGGAGGCGGAGGGGAGAAGGGTCCTGGAGCAATCCGGGGGGGCCGGCAAGGAGATCACGTACCGCCGCTCGGCCGACATGCGGTATCAGGGACAGGGGCACGAGGTCGGCGTGCCGCTCCCGCCCGGCGTCTGGGGCGAAGACGAGCGCGCGGAGATCCGCCGCGCGTTCCACCGGGTGTATGAGGAGATCTACCACCGGGCCAATCCGGACCTGGAGGTGGAAGCGGTCAACTGGCGCCTGCGGGCGAGCGGGCCGCGTCCCGTCCCCCCCGCCCCCCTGGCCGCCCCGAAGACCTCCGATCGGGCGCGCAAGGGAACACGCCCGGTGTTCTTCAGGGAGGCGGACCGGACCGTCGATTGTCCGGTGTACAACCGGTACGCCCTGGGGGACGACTTCTCCTGCGAGGGGCCCCTCATCATCGAGGAGAGGGAATCGACGGTGGTCGTCGGTCCCCGGGGCCGGGTCACGGTGGACGCGGACCTGAACGTGCGAATCGAGATTTGGGATTGATATGAGCGCCGCCTTCGACCCGATTGAGCTCGAGATCTTGTGGAACCGTCTGGCTTCGATCGCCGACGAACAGGCGGCGGCCCTCATCCACTCGGCGTTCTCCACCCTGCTGCGGGAAACCGAGGACATCTCGTGCGGGATCTTCGACGCGCGGGGAAACATGATCGTCCAATCGGCCATCGGCACCCCGGGCCACATCAATACCATGGCCATCGGCGTGCGTCACTTTCTCCGTAAATATCCGCCCGCCCGCCTGGAGCCGGGCGACGTCCTGATCTCCAACGACCCGTGGCTGATCTCCGGCCACAAGCATGATTTCACCGTTGTGACGCCCTTCTTCCTGGACGAACGCCCGACGGGATGGACGGCCAACACCTGTCACGTCGCCGACATCGGGGGGCGGGTGTTTTCCGCCGATGCGCCCACCGTTTTTGAAGAGGGCCTGCTCATCCCCATCCTCAAACTGTATCGGCGCGGGGAGCCGAACGAGGACCTCTTCACCCTTCTCGAAGAGAACGTGCGCGTCCCCCGCGAGGTTCTGGGCGATATCGGGGCG
>JASLXW010000069.1 GCA_030740135.1 Nitrospinota bacterium | reverse complement strand
GCTACCGCCCCCACGTCATCGAGGGAGTGGAGCGAACCGTGATTGGGGCCGTCGGGGACGAACGGGGGAAGGACCGCCTTCAGGCCCTGGACGTCATGGCCGGGGTGGAAAGCGTCATGCCCATCCTAAAGCCCTACAAGCTGGCCTCCTCCCAGGGCCGTCCGGAGCGGTCCGCGTTCACGGTGAACGGGACGGCGGTCGGCGGCGGGAAGCTCTCGGTCATCGCCGGCCCGTGCTCGGTCGAGGGCCGCGATCAGATCCTCGAGATCGCCCGGCTGATCAAAGACGCCGGGGCGAACATGCTCCGGGGGGGGGCCTTCAAGCCCCGCACTTCGCCCTACAGCTTCCAGGGGATGGGCGAGGAGGGTCTGAAACACCTCGTTGAAGCCCGGGAAGCGACAGGCCTTCCCATCGTCACGGAAGTGATGAACCCCGAGGAGGTGGAGCTGGTGGCGCGTTACGCCGACGTCCTCCAGATTGGGGCCCGCAACGTACAGAACTTCTCTCTCCTCAAGCGGGTCGGGCAGGCCTCCAAGCCCATTTTCCTCAAGCGCGGGATGATGACGACGCTGGAGGAGTTCCTGATGTCGGCGGAGTACGTCCTGTCGGAGGGGAACGCCCACGTCATCCTGTGCGAGCGCGGCATCCGGACGTTCGAGACGGCGACGCGCAACACGCTGGACATCTCGGCCGTGCCGGTCCTGCAATCCGAGACCCACCTGCCGGTGTTCGTCGATCCCAGCCACGCCAGCGGCAACTGGCGGTTGGTCAATGTCCTGTGCCGTGCCGCGGTGGCGGCGGGCGCCGACGGGCTGATGGTCGAGGTGCACGCGAACCCGGCCGAAGCCATGTCCGACGGCGCCCAGTCTCTCAAGCCGCCCAAGTTCGCCCAGCTCATGAAGGACCTCATCCCGTTCGCCGCCGCCGCCGGCCGGTCGTTCTGAGGATTCGGGCGGGCGCCGGGGCGAGGACCTGCCGGGCCGCGATGAGGTTGTGGAGGGCGTCCAACGAAACCTGAAGGTGGGGAAGTGCGAAAGAAGTTCAGTGCGCCTCGTCCCAGTTGTCCCCCGTGTGCGTCTCGACCTCCAGCGGGACGGACAGCTCGGCCGCGCCCTCCATCTTCCCCTTGACCAGCGCCGCCAGCTTCTTCATCTCATTGGGCGGGCCCTCGAAGACCAGCTCGTCGTGGACCTGGAGGATCATCCGGCTCTTGAAGCCCTCGCCGATCAGCCTCGGGTGGATGTCGAGCATGGCCTGCTTGATGATGTCCGCCGCCGAGCCCTGGACGGTCGTGTTCACCGCCGTCCGCTCGGCGAAGCCGCGCAGGTTGTGGTTGGAGTGGTTGATGTCGGGAATCGGCCGCCTCCGGCCCCGCAGGGTTTCGACGAAGCCCCTTTCCCGCGTTTTCGCCAGCGTCCGGTCGATATAGGCCCGCACGCCCGCGTACCGCTCGAAGTACCCGTCGATGAACCGCCGGGCCTCCTCCACCGGGACGCCGATGTTTTGCGATAGGCCGAAGGGGCTGAGGCCGTACACGACGCCGAAGTTCACCGCCTTGGCCATCCGCCGCATGTCGTCCGTGACCGTCCCCGGCAGGACGCCGAAGACCTCCAGCGCCGTCCGCGTGTGGACGTCCTCCCCGGCGCGGAAGGCTTCCGTCAGGACCTCGTCCCCGGACAGGTGCGCCAGGATGCGGAGCTCGACCTGCGAGTAATCGGCCGAGAGCATCTTCATGCCGGGCGCGGGGATGAACGCCCGGCGGATCTGCCGGCCCAGCTCCGTCCGGATGGGGATGTTCTGGAGGTTGGGGTCGGCGGAGCTGAGGCGTCCGGTGGCGGCGACGGACTGGTTGAAGGAGGTGTGGATGCGCCCCGTCTCCGGATGGACGAGCTTCGGCAGGGCCTGGACGTACGTGGACTGAAGCTTCGAGAGCTCCCGGTAGGCCAGGACCTCCTGGGGCAGGGGGTGAAGCGGGGCGAGCCTCTCCAGGACGTCCGCGCCGGTGGACATCCCCGTTTTGGTTTTCTTGATGACCCCGGGCGGGGCTTGCTTATGGAGCCCCAGCTTGTCGAAGAGAATCTCCCGAAGCTGGATGGGCGAGTTGGGGTTGATTTCCGCGCCCGCCGCCCCGTGGATGCGCTCAAGGGCGGCCTCCATCTGGATGTCGAGGGACTTCCCCATTTCCCCCATCAGGTCCAGATCGATGAGGACCCCCGCCTCTTCCATGGCCGAGAGGACGGGGATGAGGGGCATCTCGAGCCCATCGAAAAGCGGGCGCAGGCCGCCTTCGTCCAGCAGCGGACCCAGCACTTCCATGAGGGCGAATGTGACATCCGCGTCCTCCGCCGAGTACCGCGTCGCCGTCCCGATCTCCACCTCGCTGAAAGGCTTCTCCTTGGCGCCGGTCCCGGCGACGTCCTTGTACGACATGGGCTGGTAATCGAGGTGCTCGCGGGCGATCTCGTCCATGCCGTGGCCGCGCCGGGCGGGGTTGAGGACGTAGCTCGCCAGCATGGTGTCGAAGGCGATCCCCTCCATGGCCAACCCCGCACGGTCCAGGACGATCTTGTCGTACTTGATGTTCTGGCCGTGCTTGGGGAGCTTGGGATCTTCCAAAAGCGGCCGCAGGCTCTCCAGGACGGTCTCCAGCGAGAGCTGTTCGGGCGCCCCCATATAGTCGTGGGCGACGGGGACGTAATGGCCTTCCCCGGCCTTGGATGAAAGCGCGAAGCCCACGATCTCGGCCCACATGGGCTCCTTGTTGGTCGTTTCCAGGTCGATGGCGAACCCGCCCGACTTCTTGAGGCGCTTGATGAGGGCGTCCAGGCCCTTCTCGGTCAGGACGGTGACGTAGTCTTTCTCCGGCGGCGGTCCCGCGGGCGCGGTCCCGAGGATGTCATCGGCCAGCCGTCTGAACTCGAGCTCTTTCAGGAGGGCCAGGGCCGCCTCCCGGTCCAGGGCCCCGACCTTGAGGTCGTCCATGCCGAGGGGAAGGTCCAGGTCCGTGTCGATCGTAACGAGGGTGACGCTCAACCGGGCGAGGTCGGCGTTCTCCTCCAGGCGCTCCCGCTGCTTGCCCGGCTTGAGCTCGTCGAGGTGGCCCAACAGGGAGTCCACGTCCCCGAATTCCCGCACGAGGGTCTTGGCCGTTTTCTCCCCCACCCCCGGAACGCCGGGGACGTTGTCCACGCTGTCCCCCATCAGCCCCAGAACGTCGATCACCCGGTCGGGCGCGACGCCGAAGCGCTCCTCGACCTCCGCAGTCCCGATCCGCCGGTCCTTCATCGTGTCCCAGAGGGAGATTCGCGGACCCACAAGCTGGTAGAAGTCCTTGTCGGACGTGATGATGGTCACATCGAAGCCTGCGGTTTCGGCCCTTCGGGCCAGGGTGCCGATGAGGTCGTCGGCCTCCACCCCCTCTATGTCCACGATGGGCACGCCCAGCGCCTTGGTGATCTCAAGGCAGAAGGGCCATTGGGCCTTGATCTCCTCGGGCGTCTCGGGCCGGTGGGCCTTGTAGGCGGGGTAAAGCGCCAGGCGCTGCCTGGGCGGACCCCGGTCGAAGGCGACGACGCAATGGGTCGGAGACTGCTCGTTGAGGATTTTGCGGAGCATTTGCGTGTAACCGTAGACGGCGTTCGTGGGAAGCCCCTTGGAATTGGTCATGCTGTTCCGGATGGCGTGAAAGGCCCGGAAGATATAGCCGGAGCCGTCAATCAGGTAGAGATGGGGACGGGGTTCCTTGGATTTTGGATTCACGACCGTGGGAATTCCTCGCAGCCTTTGGAAATCATGCTTGCCATTGTCTGATTCAACTTGGGGGGTTGTCCGGCATCTCACTCATGCCCTGACCGCCGGACGTCCCGGTAGTCCCGCGTCCCCAGTTTCGCCATCTCTCTTTCCAGATCGAGCTCGGTTCGCAGGCCCTTCTTCGCGTGCAGGGTGTCGTTGGCCTCTTCCTGCGAGCCGGCCTCCCGGACGGCGTGCGCCAGCGAGGTCTCCCGCCCGACGATGACCCGGGGGTCGAGGTAGAGCGTCACGGCGCAGACCGGGCTGAGGCGGACGAAGCACGTTCCGCTCCGGATGGCCCGCAGCCCCTGCGCGCCCCGGAAGCATTCCACGGGCAGGGCGCTGGCCTCCGTGCCGACTTCCCGGGCCAGGGCCTCCATCTCGTCGGCGACATCGGCCGTGATTCCCCAGGCGCCCAGGTATCCGCCGCGGGCCGCCAGCTCGCTGACGTTCCGGTCGATCTCTTCCGGACTCAGCTCGGCGTCGCTCCCGTAGCCGAGCACCCCGAGCATCGTCGGGACCTCCCGGCCGGCCTCGGCGAGGGCGGCCGCCAGAACGGCGTCGCAAAGCGGGCTCCGCAGCCCCGGCTCCTCCCCCGTGGCCACGGCGTCGCCGCCCACGTCCACGCCGATGACCCGGTCGGCCTTGAGCGCGCGGGCGGCCTCGACGATCCCCTCCGCCAGCGTCTTCGGTCCGCGGCGGATGGTCACGAGGAGGGTGTCCCGCCCTCGCATCCCGGCCACGCGGCCTTCGGTGAAGCGGACGCCGGTTTTCGTCCGGGCCTCCGGCCCCGCCCGCCAGACGGTCTCATGGATGGGGCGGACGCCCTCGACTTCTTCCAGGCTCCGGGCGCCCGGCGCCGGGTCGAAGACCACCCGCTCCCAGGCCACCCCCCCGATGATTGTCTCCGCGCCGAAGAGCTCCAGGAGCCGGGCGGTGGGAAGGGTCCCCACGACGTCGCCGCCCCCGCCGATGCCGATGACGAGGGCGCGGGTCGCGCCGCTCAGGAATTCTCCGAAGCCGTCGGAGGTCTCGAAACCCATGATTCTTTAAGGGGGGATCGGGGAACCGTTGGGGACCACCAGGTTCTCAACGTATCACCAGGGAGTCCGCGTTGGCAAGGCTCGCCGCGGCGCTTGGATGGGAATGTCCGTCTGACAATGGGGTCGCAGGATGAGCGCTTTACCGTTGGAATCGAGCGGGCAATTACCTCTAAAATGGCGGGAACTGAG
This sequence comes from Nitrospinota bacterium, assembly GCA_030740135.1. The sequence goes on along the minus strand of JASLXW010000069.1, from coordinate 7,055 downwards.
GAAACCGATGCTCAAACGATAAGGTCTGAATCATTCAAAATGAATCTTTCCGGCTCTAATCTTCCGGCCGATATCCGCGGACTGAATCGTAATGTTCGCCTGTATCCTTTCTACGTGGCCGCTTTCAATGCCTTTTTCTGGATGCCGGTCTTCTTCCTTTATTTCACCAGCCTGTTTTCTTTGGAAAAGGTCCTGCTTCTGGAAGCCGTCTACTACGCCGCCGTCGTTTTGCAGGAAGTCCCGTCCGGCCACTTTTCCGATAGGTTCGGCCGCCGGCCGACACTCCTGGTTTCTTCGGCTGCCCTGACGATGGCTTACGCCCTCTTTCTTTTCGGCTCGGGGTTTGCGATCTTCGCGGCGGCCCAGGCGCTCCTCGCGACCGGGGTCTCATTCAATTCAGGGACCGACACGTCCTTCCACTTCGACTCTCTCGCCGCGCTCGGGAGGGAGGCGGAGTTCGCCGAGCGTGAGGCGCGGGCGACCGGCTATGCCTTCACGGCGGGGGCCGTGACGGCGTTTCTGGGCGGGGCGGTTGCGACGCTCGGGCTTCATTACGCTTACGGGCTTTCAATCCTGGCCGGATTGGCGACCTTCGGGATTATCATCGCAACGGTTGAGCCGATGACGCACGAACGGGGGGCCGCTCTCGCCGGCGGGTTCTTTCTTCAACTCCGGCAGTGTGTGGCTCATCTCAAGAATCTTCGTCTTCGGTGGCTCTTCGGCTTCGCTGTCCTGATGACGGTGCTCAACCATGTTCCGTATGAGTTTTATCAAACCTATCTCGAAACCCTGGGCTCCGAGTTGGATCTGCCGGCGAAGGGCGCGCCGTTGGCGGCGGGCGGCCACATGGCCGTGACGATGTTGCTCGGGTCGTGGTTCGCCTCCCGGAGCGTCCGCGTCCGGGACCGGCTGGGTCTCGGCCCTGCGCTCTTGTTGAGCGCCCTTCTCCAGACCGTCATCATCGGGATGATGGGGTTCATCCTCCATCCGGCCGTCACGCTTTTGATTTTGCTGCGCGGCGTCCCCCGGGCGTTGATGACGGCCCCCCTCAACGCCGCCGTCATCCCCGAAATCTCCCAGGCCCACCGGGCGACCTACCTCTCGATTCAGAGTCTCGCCGGGCGGCTATCGTTCTCGGGGGTTCTGTTCCTGCTCTCCTGGGTCCCTGTTTCGGCCGCCCCGGCGGAGTGGACATCCCTCTCCCTGATGCTTCAACTATGCGGTGCGTTCGGTCTTGCGGGATTCATTGCGCTTGCGGCGACCGTCAGTCCCTCCTTGCGAGGGGGGGATGCGTGACGAGGAAGGTCCGGGCGGGTGTCGGCCGGCGCCGGGTCAACAGGCGCCAAACGCTACGCTTTCAACAACCTGCCGTAACCCGCAACCGGATCGTCGATCCCGGCAAGGCGCAGGCCGTGCCAGGCGAGGGCCTGCGTGCTTGTGATAACCGGTTTTCCGAGGGCGTCTTCCAGCGATTCGAGGACGGGAGAGACCCTGAGCCCGGTTCCGGAGATGAGGAGCCCGTCCACGTCGGCCCGGCCGAGCTTCAGGCCGGCGTCATACACCGCCTCCGGCGACACCCGGTGAATCTCGTAACCGTCCGTCCGCTCGAAGCTGCCCTTGACCGGGATCTCGAAGCCCCGGTCCGCGATATAGGATTCCGCAAACCGGTTAACGTCGTCCGCCCAGGGCGTGAGCATGGCGATCCGACGGGCTCCAAGGACTTCAAGGCCAATCAGACTCGCCGTGATCGCGTCGGTCACGGCGATCCCGGGCCGCGTCCCGCGAAGGAGCGTGACCACCCTGGCCTCCCCGATCGTCATGGTGCAGGAGGCGAAGCCGAAGGCGATGACTTTGAGGGGGCCGCCGGGCAGGATCTGGGCCGCGGTCTTCGTCAGAATCGGCCTCCATCTCACGGGCCGTTTCGACCGAAACCACCCTCCGCTTGGGAATGCGGTTGGCGTGAATCGACACGCGGTCCCGCGGCAGAAAGGCGTAGAACTCCGGCTCGATGGCCAAGTCGGTGGTGAGCACGATGAGGCCGATCGCCGTCCGATCCTCCAGCCCGTCGCCGCCCGTGCGGCGCATGGCGGCCCAGCCCGAACCGCCGGCCTCGACTCCGTTGATGTCACCGTCCGCGTCCGACATGTAGCGCTCCCCTTGCATGGGTCTTGGTTCATTGGCCGGATGGCGGGTTGAGGGGTCGTCCGCCCTTCGCTTCCGCGCCGCTCCAGGGGGTCGGGCGGAACGGGAACCCCCCTCAAGTCGAAGACATCCCGGCCGGCTCCGTCCGCCGGGGGAGGCGGACCTTCCTCGGGGCGGCCAGCCAGACGAACAGGCACGCCCCCGCCGTCGTCGCCCCGACGACCCAAAAGGCCGCCTGGTAGCTCCGGGAGACGTCGAAGATCCAGCCGCCGATCCAGGGACCGACGGCCCCGCCCAGACCGAAGCCCACCGTCAGCGTCCCCAGGATCGCCCCGAAGCCCCGGCCCTGAAAGAGGTCGGCCGCCACGGCCGAGTAGAGCGGGGCCCTCGACCCGAATCCAAAGCCGTACAGGACGACGAACCCGTAGAGCGGCCAAATCTTGTCGGCCCCCAAGCCCATGAGCAGCCCGACACCCGCCGCCACGAAGAATGTGCTGAACAGGAACATCCATTCCCGGCCCCAGCGGTCGGACGCCGATCCCCAGAAGAACATGCCCCCGATCGCGATCAGATAAACCAGCCCGAAGGTCGAGGCGGCCAGGGTCTTGGAATACCCCAGGTCCACCACGTGGGCGATCTGGTGGACGATCATCAGCTCCCCCGAGACCGACTGGAGGAAAAAGGAGATCGTCAGGAACCAGAACGCGCGTGTCTTCACGGCCGCGCGCACCGTCCAGGGAAAGGCTGCCCAGGACGGGTTGACGACTTCGAGAATGACCTCCTTCCCGCCCATCAGTGGCCGGGGGCCCTCATAGCCCATGTCCTGGGGCCGCGCGCGCTGGAAAAGGAGGATGATGGGCGTCAGGAACAGGAAGGCCCCCACGCCCAGGACGGCGAACGCCCCGCGCCAGCCCAACGCCGAAATGAGGATCTGGGCGAGCGGAACGATGATCAGGGCGCCGGTCCCCATGCCCGTAAAGGCGATGGCCGAGGCCAGCCCCCGGCCGCCCTCGACCCACCGGGAGACAATGGCGGCGTTGGGGACGTACTCGATCATGACGATGCCGGCGGCCAGGACGACCCCGAGCAGTGCGTAGAGATGCCAGAGGCTCGTGATGAAGGCGGCGCAGGCGAACCCGGCCGCCACGAGGGCCAGGGCGGCGGGCATGAGACGTCTCGGCCCCCACCGGTCCACGAGGACGCCGGCGATGGGCGCCAGCGCGGCGTAGACCAGCCGGTGGATGGAATAGATCCCCGCCGTTTCCGCGCGCCCCCAGCCGAAGTCCTCGAACAGGGCGACGTAGAACACGCTGAAGCTGTACCGCAGGCCGAAGCCGAAGGTGAGCGTAAGAAGGCAGACCCCCACGACCACCCAGCCGTAGTAAAAGCGCGTTTTGATCAGGGCACGGAGCTCCCCCGGGGCGCTCGAAAATTCAATTCCGATTTAAGTTGTCAGGGTGGAGACAGAAAGGAGATTCCCTCACGAAAACACCCATGCCAAGCGGCGGATGAGAATTCCCCCTCGGGCTTCGGGAAAACGAGACCCGCTTTGGGTCTCTGACGAAGCCCCCGGCTCAGAGAAGCTCCGACAGGGCGATCGCTCTTCCTTCCTCCGAGGATTTGACGATGGCCTGAACGGCGGCGATGGCCCGGATGGCCTCGTCCCCGCCCACCTCGGGCCGGCTCCCGTCCCGGACGCAGCGGCCGAACTCCTCCATCTCCTCCAGGAGGATGTCCACGATCTCTCCCAGGTCCACCGGCTCGCGCTCCTCGCTCCCCTTCTTCTGGAGGAAAAGCCGCGCGCCCTCGGCCTCCAGGAAGGCGTTGGCCTCCGTCCCGTAGACGGTCAGGTAAGTGACCCGGGGCGTGGCGAAGTTCGAGCCCACGTACCCCAGCGCGCCGGACTCGAACTCCAGGATGGCCGTCACGGCGTCGTCGATATCGACCGGGGAAATCAGGCGCTTCGAGAAGGCCGAGACCCGCGCGACCGGCCCCAGAAGATAGGCCAGGGTGTCGAGGTGATGAATGCCCAGGCTCGTCAGGGGCCCGCCGGGACTCTCCGTCCGGTTCGATCGCCACTTGCTGTCGTCCAGCGTCAGGGCCATTCCGTAGGAGAGGTTCGCCTCCGCCGTGATGACCTGGCCGAGCGTTCCGTCTTCGATGAAGGATTTGATCTTCCGGGCCGCCGTTTGATGCCGCCGGCTGTGGCCGACGGAAAGGATCACGCCGGCCTTGTCGCAAGCGGCCGCGGCGGCCTTGGCCTCGTCCACCGTGTGGGCGATGGGTTTCTCGACGAAGACGTGCTTTCCCGCCCCGGCCGCCGCCTCGACCTGCGCCCGGTGGGCCGTGTGGGGGGTGGTGAGGAGGACGGCCTCGACCTCGGGGTCGGACAGGACGGCCTCGTAGCTCTCGGACTCGCGGCAGCCGTACTTCCCGGCGAAATCCGCGCGTTTCTCCGGGTTGCGCGTGAAGCAGGTGACGATCTCCAGGGCGTCGGTTTTCCCGACGGCGTCCGCCAGCATGCCCGACCACCAGCCGATTCCGACGCTCGCGACTTTCACGGGATTGGACATCAATGCGCTCCTTCTTTGTCGTGCGCCCCGCCTGGGGCGGTTACACCGAAAGCTTTCGCTTCAGTATTTCCTGAATGGTTTGCGGGTTGGCCTTCCCGCCGGTCGATTTCATCACCCGGCCCATGAAGAAGCCCAACAGTTTCGTTTTGCCCGACCGGTATTGCTCGACCTCGTCGGGGTGCGCCGCGATGACTTCATCGGCCGCGGTCTCGAGCGCCCCTTCGTCGGTGATCTGCGTCAGACCCCGGGCCTCGACGATGGCCGCCGCTTCTTTTCCGGTGCTGAACATCTCCTCGAACACCGTCTTGGCGATCTTGCCGCTGATCGTGCCGTCTTCGATCAGCCTCACCAGCCCGGCAAGATTTTCCGGCGGGACGGGGGAGTCGGTGATGTCCTTCTTGGCGTCGTTCAGCGCGCCGAAGAGGTCGCCCATGACCCAGTTGCTCAGGGCCTTGGGCGCGTCGAGCGCCTCGACCGTTTGCTCGTAGTAGTCGGCGAGGGCGCGGTTTGTGGTGAGGATGCCCGCGTCGTACGCCGGAATCCCGTACTGCTCGACGAGCCGCGCCCGCTTGGCGTCGGGGAGCTCGGGCAGGTCCGCGCGAAGCGCGTCCAGCCACTCCCGGCCGACGGCCAGCGGGACCAGGTCGGGGTCGGGGAAGTAGCGGTAATCGTGGGCGGCTTCCTTCGTTCGCATGGGTTGGGTGACGCCCTGGGCCTGGTCCCACAGACGGGTCTCCTGGACGACCCGCCCCCCCTTTTCGAGGGTGAGGATCTGCCGGTCGCGCTCGTATTCCAGCGCCCGCTGGAGGAAGCGGAAAGAGTTGATGTTCTTCAGCTCGGTCTTGAGCCCCAGCGCTTCGCTCCCCGCGGGGCGGACGGAGAGGTTGGCGTCGCACCGCAGGCTGCCCTCCTCCATGTTGCCGTCGCAGATGTCCAGGTACTGGACCAGGGTGCGGAGCTTCTGGACGTATTCCCTGGCCTCGGCGGGACTTCGCAGGTCGGGTTCGCCGACGATCTCCAGAAGCGGGGTGCCCGCCCGGTTGAGATCGACGTAGCTCGCCCGGGGGTCGTCCAGGTTCTCGCCGTGAATGAGCTTGCCCGCGTCCTCCTCGATGTGGATGCGGACGAGGCGGATGCGCCTTGTGGTCCCGTCCACGTCGATGTCGATGTGTCCGCCCGTCGCCAGGGGAAGCTCGTACTGGGAGATCTGATAGGCCTTGGGCAGGTCGGGGTAGAAGTAGTTCTTCCGGGCGAATCGGCTGTGAGGAGCGATTTCGCTTTCGCAGGCGAGGCCCATGCGGAGAAGAAACTCGATGGCCCGCTTGTTCAACACCGGCAGGACGCCCGGCATCCCCAGGCAGATGGGGCAGGTGTGCGCGTTGGGCTCGGCCCCGAACGCCGTGCTGCACCCGCAGAAGATCTTCGAGCGGGTCTTGAGCTGCGCGTGAACCTCCAGCCCGATGACGGTTTCGTACTCCATCCCCGTTTTCCTCTACAAATCCGGATGCGCCCGGTGGAAATCGGTTTCCCGCTGATAAGCGTCCGCTGCCCGGAGCAGGGTTTCCTCGTCGAAGTTGCGGCCCAGAAGCTGAAGCCCGACCGGGAGGCCCTCCGCCGTAAACCCGCACGGGATGCTGATCCCCGGTATCCCCGCCATGTTGCAGGGGATTGTGAAGACGTCGGAAAGATACATGGTCAGGGGGTCGTCCATGCGCTCGCCGATCTTGAAGGCGGGCGTCGGGGCCGTGGCCGTCAGCACGACGTCCACCTCCTCGAAGGCGCGCTCGAAGTCCTCGCGGATCAGCCCCCGCACCTTGAGGGCCTTCAGGTAGTAGTCGTCGTAGTAACCCGAGCTCAGCACGTATGTCCCGAGCATGATTCGCCGCTTCACCTCGGCGCCGAAGCCCTCCGCCCGGGTCTCCTTGTACATCTCGATGAGGTCGCCGGTCCGCTCGGTGCGGTGGCCGTACCTCACCCCGTCGTAGCGCGCCAGATTGCTCGACGCCTCGGCCGGGGCGACGATGTAGTACGTGGCGACGCCGTATCGGCTGTTGGGGAGCGAGATGTCCTTGACCTCCGCGCCCATTCCCTCGAGGACCTTGACGGCCTCCCGGACGCGGGCCTCCACGTCGGGCTCGATCCCTTCGATGTTGTATTCACGGGGCAGGCCGATTTTCAGCCCCTTCACGTCCCCCGTGAGGGCCGCTGTGAAATCCGGGACCGGCGCCTCGGCCGAGGTCGGGGTCCCGACGACCTATGGCGACGCGATGCGCTGGTACCGTTCGGCTGCCAGCGGCGGCGATGCCGCGGCCCAGTTCTTTCTCGGCTACATGTACCAGA
>JASLXW010000699.1 GCA_030740135.1 Nitrospinota bacterium | reverse complement strand
AAGTTCTCTGATCACTACGCGAACCAGAAAATCGATGTAATCGTGGGTGCAGAGGCGAGGGGATTCCTTTTTGGCCCTGCAGTCGCCATAAACTTAAATGCAGGATTTGTACCGGTCAGGAAACCGGGAAAGCTTCCCTATGAAACAGCTAGCATGACATATGATCTGGAATATGGTACCGATACACTTCAGATACACAAAGACGCAGTAAAAGCCGGTGATAATGTTTTGATGCTGGACGATCTTTTGGCAACCGGCGGAACCATGGCAGCCAGTTGTAAATTAGTAGAATCGCTTGGCGGTAAGATTACGGGATGTGCTTTCTTAATCGAACTGGGTTTCCTGAATGGAAAAGAGATGTTAAGCAAATATGATGTCTTCTCTCTCATTCAATACTGAAGTGATAATTCAGGGTGTTCGATATTGAGGCCGGCATTATATTGATTGCCGGCCTTTTTCAATTGAAAAAGCGCCCGTAGCTCAGATGGATAGAGCGACGGTTTCCTAAATCGTAGGTCAGAGGTTCGAATCCTCTCGGGCGTATTTATAATTTACTTTTTTAAAACGTTTTCGTAAATATCAGGGTTTGGTCCTTGACACAAGTTTACGTAACATAATAAAATATAAAATCCTATGGAAGCTACAAAACAGAGAATACGTAATTTTTTCAAGTTTTTTGAAGTTTATGGGTTATGGATAGCTATCGGCATTGGCGCAGCTGTCGCAGCCGGTGTACCCTTATATTTGTACAGCCAGAAGGGGACTAATGATTTCAACGAAGTCTGGAGCCGGGTTTACCAGATTAACTACGAATTAGCAGTTGCTCAGAATGAGGGGCCTGAAGAAAAGACAGAAGCAATTGAAGGCGCCATTAGTGAGTATACGTTTCTAAAGAATAATCTATCAACGACAGGTGCTACTCCCTGGCTGCTTTTAGAACTGGGCAATGCTCAATATAAGGCAGCAAAACTCGATGA
>JASLXW010000698.1 GCA_030740135.1 Nitrospinota bacterium | reverse complement strand
GCCTCTGGGCAACCCTGAAATTTCGGACATCGAGGAGCAGAGACTAACTCAAAAAGTGGTACAACTTTAGGGGGCAGCGCAGCATCCCGGACCCCGGCGTCAACTTCCTCCAACCCGAACGTCTCGAGCAGTCGCAGGACCTGGACGTATTCCCGCTTGCCGGCCTTGCCCATGCGCGCCTCAAGCAACCTGCGCAGCGTGCCGAATGCCTCGGGCAACTCCCACCCGGCCAGGGGCGCCGCCTGATCCAGTGCACCGATCTTCTTCTCAATCAGCGCCAGGTAATGCAGCGGGTTGAAGACCAGGTCCTCCCGCTCGTAGGAGCGCCGGTGACGGGCAATCTCCTCCGTCCCGCAGGTGATGACCACCTCGTGCACGTAGCCCCGAACCCACACCTCGCGGTGGCCGTAAGCCACGGGAACCGAGTAGTCGTTGCCCCGGTAGCGCACCAAAGACAGAGAGCTCACCCGCGTACCGCTCTTCTCACAGGCGTCGTACAGTGGGTCTCAAATGGATCTCGCGGGTATCTGGAAATGCTGAAAACAGCTTGCGCGGGCACCAGTACTCCCTCTCGTGCATTTTTCTGGTGTTTACACCCTCTATGAACCTGAAAACGGTGCTCTCCCAGATGTAAACGGCGGTGTAAAACTGTCCCACTGAGGCGGTCGGGATCGTGCCCTATGACCGCAGGGACAAAAGGGTGACCTTCCCCCTACAGCTACTCCCATGCATGAACCGCTGAGCGGGATCCCTCCCGCCCGGCGGGGCTCATCAGAACCTGGTAGGGCACCGTGCAGGTGACCGTGCCGGTGACGATACGGTTGCCGGGGGTGGCGCCTGCGTGTGCCCGAGCCGCTGCGGGGAGGAGAAGGGCCAGGGCCGCGACGGCGGTGATTAGGTACATCACATCATGAGTCCTCCCGTCAGGGGTGGCCGAGGCTGGTCTGAAACTGCTGTCTATATATGTAACGAGTGGGACGGTGGTTTTGTGGTGGCGCCCTACAATTTCTCA
>JASLXW010000697.1 GCA_030740135.1 Nitrospinota bacterium | reverse complement strand
TTATTTTTTGATGATATAAATGATTCAACTAACTTAAGTCTTTTGGTAATTTTTATTTTTTTGAGCTCAGATTTTGTTTCTTGCAAATCCTGTTTTAATTGATTTCTTTCCACCTCTAAATCTATATTTGTCAACAAATGCTCAATTGCTTCAGCACCAATAGATGCTGTAAATGAATCTTCCCCATACTCATCTTGATAATCGATATATTTATCTTCAGATATAATTTCGCCTTTTGTTAAATCTGTTAATCCTGGCTCTATAACAATAAATTGTTCAAAATAGAGAACTTTTTCTAGATTTTTTACTGTCATATCAAGTAAGGTCGCTATTCTACTTGGCAATGATTTCATAAACCAAATATGCGATACTGGTGCAGCAAGCTCAATATGACCCATTCTATCTCTTCTTACTTTAGAAAGAGTGACCTCAACACCACATTTTTCACATATTATTCCTCGAAATTTCATTCGCTTGTACTTGCCGCACAAACACTCATAATCTTTTACTGGACCAAATATTCTTGCACAAAACAAGCCATCTTTTTCGGGTTTAAAAGTTCTATAATTAATAGTTTCTGGTTTTTTTATTTCTCCAAAAGACCATGATCTAATTTGATCTGTACTTGCAATTGATATTTTAATACTATCAAATTCTTGTACGCCTTGGGTTTGTTTAAAAATATTTTTTAATTCTTTATTCATTATCGATCATTAATTTTTCTATTAATGCCTCATCTTTTTTTAAATCTTTTTTTAAATCAACATTGAGGCCTAAAGACCTCAATTCTTTAATCATAACATTAAAAGATTCAGGCGTTCCTGATTCAAAATTATGATCACCTTTTACAATTGATTCATAAACTTTAGTTCTGCCTGCAACGTCATCAGCTTTTATGGTTAAAATTTCCTGTAAAGTATAAGCAGCACCATAAGCTTCAAGTGCCCACACTTCCATTTCACCAAATCTCTGTCCACCAAACTGGGCTTTTCCTCCAAGGGGTTGTTGAGTT
>JASLXW010000696.1 GCA_030740135.1 Nitrospinota bacterium | reverse complement strand
GGATTGGCCTCTTTGGGAGAACTGGCAGTGTCCATGCATTCGACTCAGCCGGAAAGACGCGGGTTGGGATCTTTGGGAAAACTGGCAGTGTCCGAGCATACGATCGAGCCGGAAAGATGCGGGTTTGGCTCGATGGAAGCGGAGGCCGGATCAGAGCATACGATCGAGCCGGAACGTCGCGGGTTAGTCTCGGTGGTGGGAATGGCTCTATCTACCTGTACGACTCAGCCAGAACGTCGCGGGTTAGGCTCTTAGGGTCAACCGGAAGGATCGCTTTCAAAGCTCCAGGCGATACTCAATTGAGTTATCATCCCTAATTGTTGGGAGACCATTTCCATACCCGCCGGGCGGTAGGAATTCCGCTCGGCGGTTCATGCATGGGTGTAGCTGTAGGGGGCAGATTGTCCCTTTTGTCCCTTTATCGGTGATCGTGCCTGATGATCCGGGGAGACAGACACCCTCTCAATGTCCCCATCCTCTCATCAGCTCAAGAACCTGTTAAAATTTCCGTCGTCACTCCGAAAAGACACAGACCCCGCCCACCCGTAGGGGGCACGCATGCGGTACCGGCGAAGCGTCCTTTTTGCCGTTCTGGTTTCAGTCCTTCTTGCCCCCTCTCTGTTTGCTCAGACGCCCGGTAGCGGCAAGCGCCTGTACGCGAACTCCTGGGCACTGGTGGTGGGGATCAACCGCTACCGCTCTTCCAAGATTCCACAATTGGAATACGCAGAGGCCGACGCCCAAGCCATGGCAAAGAGCCTCGGGCGTCTCGGGTTCCCCAAAGGAAACGTCCGCCTCCTCCTGGGTCCGAAGGCGACTCGGGATGAGGTGATTCGCGTCCTGGAAGAAGACCTCAACCCGAAGATGGGCGAGAACGACCGGCTTTTTCTCTACTTCTCGGGTCACGGGGCCTCGACGAAGATCCACGGGGTGCAGGCGGGCTACCTTCTCACGCACGACGCCCTCGTTTTCGACTGGCCTTCCAGGGAGAAGCCGTTCATGTCCCGCGCCCCGGTCCTCGTCCGGGAGGGAGGCACGATCCCCGTCGTGGGCGCCCTTCAGGACGTCCTCGGCTTGGACAG
>JASLXW010000695.1 GCA_030740135.1 Nitrospinota bacterium | reverse complement strand
CTACAACGGCCATTTCAGCTCTGTCTGCTACCACCCACTCTTCGTGTTCAACCAGTTCGGGGACTGCGAAGGAGCCATGCTGCGTCCTGGGAATGTCCACAGCGCCCACGACTGGCGGGACGTACTGGAGCCAATCCTGGCCCGCTACGAGCGGACGGGGGTGCGCCGGTACTTCCGGGCCGATGCCGCCTTCGCCAAGCCGGAGGTCTATGAGTACCTGGAGGAGCGGCGCGTCCTCTACGCGATCAGACTCCCCAGCAACGAGGTGCTGCAACGGGAGATCACCCCTCTGTTGAGGAGGCCGGTTGGAAGGCCTCCCAAGAAACCCATCATCTGGTACGACGACTTCTGGTATCAGGCAGGGAGCTGGGATCGACCGCGTCGGGTGGTAGCCAAGGTGGAGTGGCACCAGGGTGAGTTGTTCCCTCGGGTGGGCTTCATCGTCACCAACATGTCCGCCAGCACCGAGGGCGTGGTGCACTTCTACAATGGCCGAGGTACTGCTGAGCAGTGGATCAAGGAGGGCAAGTACGCGCTGAACTGGACCCGGCTGTCTTGCCACAGGTTCGTGGCCAACCAGGTGAGGCTCCAACTGTTCATCCTGGCATACAACCCTGGGAACTTCCTGCGCAGGCTATGCCTGCCAAAGGCGGTCAAGCACTGGTCGTTGCGAAGTGTCCAGATCAAGCTCATCAAGATCGGGGCACGGCTGGTGCGCCACACCCGGCGGCTGGTGTTCCAACTCGCTGAGGTGGCTGTGTCGCGGGAGGTATTCCGGCAAGTGCTCAAGCGTATCGCCGGGCTCCATCCAGCACCGGGGTAGTGATTGTCCTTGGGGTCATCGGAGGTGACGACGGTAACCAAGGACGAGGTGCGTGCCTGGAGAGTTCGAATGGGGTGCAAACGTAGTGAAAGCCATCTCCGCTGCCTATCGAACGCCAGTTCACGACGCCGACAGATGGCGTTGTGAGCTTGACTGGATGGTTGACGGCGTTGGTGAGTGATACTACCATCGCTCTCGTCGAGGATAATGTGTCGCCAGGTCCAGGCAGCTTGATATGGGGAATCCCGGTTACTATGTG
>JASLXW010000694.1 GCA_030740135.1 Nitrospinota bacterium | reverse complement strand
GTGGTTTTGGGCCGCCTATCTGGTGGCCAGCCAGACACCCGGCTTGTCTGCCGTGCAGTTCCAACGCCAGCTTGGACTGTCACGCTACGAGACGGCGTTCGGCATTCTCCACAAGCTTCGCTCCGCCATGGTGCGCCCCGATCAAGACCGCATTGGCGGCCTCGCCGACCAGCATGTCGAGGTGGATGAGACTTGGGTGGGCGGACGGACGCGCGGTGAGGGCCGTGGTGTCCATCACAAAGTGCTGGTAGCCGCCGCCGTCGAAGTGCGGCCCCGTGAACCGGGAACCGCACAGGACAACCGACGGGACGGTCGCTACGCCGGTCGGGTGCGTCTGGCGATTACTGCGGACCGTAGCGCCGAATCGCTGGGTGGTTTCGTCAAAAGCACCGTCGAACCCGGCACTCTGATCATTACCGATGATTGGAACGGTTACGGTGGGCTACGGAAGGACGGCTACGACCACCACGCGATTGCACAGTGCGGCGACCCAGAAGTTTCAGAAGAGTTCATGCCCATCGTCCATCTGGTATTCTCGAACCTGAAAACCTGGCTGAACGGCATTCACCACGGCGTCAGCGCCAAGCACCTCCAGGCATACCTCAACGAGTTCACGTTCCGATTCAATCGCCGCTTCTACCCATTTAATGCCTTCCGGTCGCTCCTTGGGATCGCCGGGGACACGACCGCGCCGACCAGGGCGGGGTTATATTCGGGAGAGTGGCAGCATCCTACATGTTGTGGGTATGGGCGTTAAGCGGATAGGCACGGCATGTCCTACCAAATTTGTGTCGCCCAGGCAGTCAATTGTGTATTCGTCCGGCACCTGGAGTTTATCCTGGGCGTAGGTTTGACGGCTATCAACGAAGCCGTCGAGCATGCCGATTTCAAATCCGGGATGAACATTTTACGCGATACGCAAACCATAGAGCACCCCGATTACATGGACTACAACTGGTTTAAGAACGATTTTGACGGCATCTATCGCGAAGAGCACCTTTTGATGCAGGGGTCGAAATTTGCCTGGGTGGTCGGTTCCTCCGCCGACTACGCCAAGGCACATTCCTGGGCGCTGGTGACGCGAACCATGCAAGGGCAAAATCGAATGGCCTTCCGGCAAGTAAGCCTGGCCTTCGATTGGCTCGGTATTCCGCC
>JASLXW010000693.1 GCA_030740135.1 Nitrospinota bacterium | reverse complement strand
CAGTCCCTTGCGCCGCGCCGTCGCCGGGTTGATCCCCACGGTGAAGACCTTCGTGCTCCGCTCGGCCAGGTCCATGAGCCAGGGGTTCTCGCAGGAGAAGGAGAAGGTCAGGAAGGGCACCTTGTGGTTCACCAGGAACAGGTCGTGCTCGCCCTGTGGCTCAAAGGCGTGGCAGGGACGCCACTCGACCAGCGGGATGTAATCCGAAACGTCCCACCGGATGTTGTGCTCTTTTGTGTACCGCCCGACTTCTTCGCCGGCCTGTATGAAGTACTCCAGGTACACGGGGATCCGGCCCGGGTGGAAGACCCGCGGGTAGCTCTCGGGCACGGTCCGGGGCTTCAGCTTCAGGTAACCGTTCTTCCGGAAATAATCCAGGCCGTGCTCCTCTCCGCAGAAGCCCTTCATCCACCTGTCGAGGATCTCGTCCCAGGTGTAATCCAGTTCTGTGTCAAGGCGATTCTCCCCCTCGAGCCCGGCCATGTGGTTGAAGGCGGCGTAGATGTCGGTGTGGAACCCCGCCCGCCGGGCGGCGTCGTAAAGCGTCTTGATGAAATATTCCGCATCTCCGCGCGGCTTCACGACCGGGTGGTGGATGTTGAACGTCCAGTGACTGCCCGGGGTCGGCCCGTGGGGGTGGACGCTGAAGGCGTTGAAGGCGAATCCGGTTTGCCGTTCCAGGTACGTGGCGTCAGGCATGACCAGGTCGGCGAAGTGGGAGGTCTCGTTGTGGTGATCGACGAAAGAGACGACGAAGGGGATCCGCCGAAGGGCCTCGCCCATCATCTCCGGGTCGGCCGACGTCGACATGAAGTTCGTCCGGCAATGAATCAACATCTGCGGCTTGTAGGGGATGCCGAACTCCTCGGCGTGGAGAATGCCGAGCCAGAGCATGGCCCGGGCATAGGCCGAGACGGGAAAGAGCTCGGTCAACTCCAGCGTGTCCACCTTATCGATCTTGAATGGAGGCTCCGGGTTGCGGTGGCGTAGCGTGTATGGGTTTCCGGAAGTGATGTAGCCATCGTAGCCGGTCTTGGGGAACCAAGTGGGTCCCGCGGACGCGTTGTTCAACAGCCCGCCGGGCACGTCCACCGCCCCGACCACGACGTTGAGCTGGGCAAGGGCCAGACCGTTCAGCATGCTGTGCTTGTGGGCCG
>JASLXW010000692.1 GCA_030740135.1 Nitrospinota bacterium | reverse complement strand
CCGGGTAGAAATCATCGCCCTCAATCCGCTTCCCACGCCGCAGGCCCCGGAAACGCCGAGAGAAAAGGATATCCGATGGTGATGCCGCGTGCGGGGGCGCTTTGTGGCCGAAGGTCTGGGATAGCCTGGGTAAAGGCGGTTATTCTTGCTCTTGCTTTGATTCCGGCGGCGGCCCTCGCAGCCGAAGAAAAGCCTGTGGCCGAGGGGGACGTCTTCGGGGAAATCGCTGATGAGATCCTTGTGAGCATGAAGGGGAAGATCACGACGAACAAGAAATCGTCCGGTCGGCGGCCCAAGGTCGCCATCTTGCCCTTTAGCGAGGACGATATCCCCATTTCTCTCGAGATCGCGAACGAATACAATGCGAAACTCCTCGCCTCCCTGTTCCGCAAGACCAGGGATCAAGGCAGTGACGAGTATCAATTTATCACCCGGGACGCGCTGAACGACATCATCCAGGACATGACGGATCTTGGGGAATTCGACGAGGGCGGCGACAGTCCGCGCTCAGCGCTCCTCAAGAACGCCAGAGCCGACATCATGGTGATGGGAACCCTGCGCCTTTTCCCAACCGAGATCAGCCTCTCCTACAAGGTAGTGGGGAAGCGCAACGCCGAGATCCTGGCGACTACGACACCACGGCGGATCCCCCTGTCTAGGGAGGAAAGGATGGATCTCCCGACTCTCGAGCAGGCGGTCAGCAAGGCGGCGCGGTATTTTACCGACCACGCCCACGACATGGCGAAGCTTAGTCTCGCCGGCCTGCGCTTCGAGGACAGCGGCATACAGACGCGCTTCGGGAGCTACCTCGAGGAACGCATCTCCGATGCTCTCAAGGAATCCTTCTCCAATGTTATCACGGGTGGGAAGCTGATCGTTTCTAAGGCCGAGCTCGCCCCGGAGCAGGTCGAAGAGTTGCGCGGGACGGATATCGCTGGAAAAACCATGCGTCCGGAGAATTTCGATCCCCGTCCCGGCGTTTACGTTCTGTCCGGCAAGTATTGGGATTTCGGCGATTCGGTCGATGTCAGCATCTCCCTCAAGGATGGCGGCGGCAGATCGGTGGCCAGGCGTTATCGGGTCCGCGCCGATTCCATCCCCCCCGAACTGGAGATACGCCCGGTAGGAGATTTCAGCCGGTTGAGGGAGAACGACGGCATTGGCCCGATCGAGTTCCATCTCTCCAGCGACCGGGGAAAGGACCCGGCCTACCACATCGGCGAGAAGCTGAACCTCTTGATCAAGACCGACCGGGACGCCTGGCTCTATTGTTTTTACCGCCAAACCGACCGCCGATG
>JASLXW010000691.1 GCA_030740135.1 Nitrospinota bacterium | reverse complement strand
ACCGAATTCCAACATGACGACCTGTTCGGCCGCCGCGATTTACGACTCCGCCGACAAGACGCCTCCACCCCCCGCAATCTCACGTCCGGCAGATCTCCTGAGATCGAGACCGGGGCAGGCGGATCGCCCTGGAAACTGAAACCGGATTTCCGGAACCCCGCGCTCTCATCCGTACGCGCGTCCCCCCGCATTTCCCATTTCAACTTCGGACAGACCCGCACCGACCACTCGCCATTGTTTAACCCGATTAGACCGCTCTTGTACCGGGCCTGTCAACTCCACTTCGTGTGCCAACCTCAGGATCGAGTACGCGGAGAATGTCCGCCGGCAGCCGTTCACCCCGCCCGGGATGGCGGCGATTCGCAGGACGCTGGAAAAGGCCACGGCCGTAGTTGAAGCCGCCGAGCGCGTGCCGGAGAAGTACGGGGATCTGGTGGAGCGGATGGACAGGCGGGGGAGGCGCCGGCCGAGACGCCGAAACCAGCCGGCGCCAGAACGCCCAAAACGGAGAGACATCGTGTCACCCCGTTGGCGGAATTGGGCGTCTCAAGGAAGCAGTCTTCCCGCTGGCGGCAAGCCGCGTCCGAGGGAGCGCCCGCAGGCGAAATCCGGCGTCCATCTTCTCAAGAAGGGGCCTCATGCATCGGGTTGGAAACCTCCCCCGGGGGGACGTTCGCAACCCGTCACCCGCGACCCGAGAGCAGCGAGGACATGAACAATTCTTTGAAAAGTCACTAACGTTCCGTCGCCCGTGACCGAAAAGGAGAAACATAGGGAGATACCCTTTAAGGTTCCGCTGGTGAGAGTTATCCTCTTCAATTCATGGTTGCCGTTTTCCCCAATCGTGTGGATACGACTTCTTTGTTCGACCCGACAGATGCAGTGCGCCCGACGGCCCGCCGCCGAAAGGAACAGTCCAGGCCGATGAAAAAATCGCCGATCAGAATGCCCGATGGAAAAAACTCGCCGCTCTCCAAGGCCGGGCGGGAAATCCGGCTCTGCCTGGCGGCGGTCTCTTTGCTCTTCGCGAGCGGATGCGCCGCACTTCTGGCGGAAGGCGCAACCGGCACGCTCCAGGGATTCGAGTATTCCCTTAAAGACGCCACCGACAAAAGCTTTGCAACCGATCTATCAACTCTCAAAAACGCCTCGGTGCGGGCGCTGAAGGAGATGGCCTTTCAAACTGAGACGCCCGTTCCGACCTCATCGGGCTTCCGCATCTTGGCAGCCGCCCCCAAACTTGATATACAAATTGATCTTGAGCGAGTCACCGAACGTGTCTCGCGGATCAGCGTGAACGCAAAGAAGGGATTTTTCCGG
>JASLXW010000690.1 GCA_030740135.1 Nitrospinota bacterium | reverse complement strand
CGCTACAACCTCGGCCAGTGCAGACTTCGCTGCTGGCGTAGCCGCCTACAACCGTATATATCTGGCTGGCGACGCCATGGGGGACCCGCCCCTTCACCTTGATCCGGATGGGACCCGTTGTCTGAATTTTCACGGCGCGACCTGATATGAGCTCCCTGTTGTGAGTTCATGAAAGCTGAATGGCGTTTCACACCTAACGAGGGGCTGTCATGCGGTTTTGGCGAAGCCTTGAACAACCTTCCCCGTCATTCTCGCAGGTCCAAATGGGAGAAAATCTGATGACAATCGAGCAACGAATCGAGGCGCTGGAGAAAAGGTGCAAAAGACTGGGCAAGACCCTCATGGGGGTAGGCACCCTGGCCCTTTTTGCCGTTGTCGCCGGTACGGCGGGGTGGACGGTGGCGTATACGGGCGCCATCAGCCCAGAGAGCATCACGACGAAAACGATTTTCCTAAAGGATTCAGCCGGAAAGACGCGGCTTAGTCTTGTTGGGTCAGATGGCAGTGTCACAGCATACGCCACAGACGGAAGTCCACGGCTTCGTCTCGATGGGCAATTTGAACGGGGCGAAATCAAAGCATACGACATGTCTGGAATTCACCGGCTTAAGCTTGGTGGGAATGGGGTTATCAAAACATACGACCATAACGGAAAGATACGGCTGAGGCTCAGTGGGACGGATGGTAGTATCATAGCATATAACTCATCCGGAAAGGAATCGCTTAATCTCCGTGGGCATAATGGCACTGTCAAAGTGTACGACTCAGCCGGAACGAACCGGATTTCGCTCTATGGGTCAGATGGCAGTGTCAGATTGCGATCCCAAGCTACTCACAACTCATCCGGAATCACGCGGCTTTGGCTCGATGGGAATGCTGGCACTATCGAAGCATATAACTCATCCGGAACTCCGCGGGTTGGGCTCGATGGGACTAATGGCACTGTCAAAGCATATAACTCATCCGGAAAGGCGCGGGTTATTCTCAATGGGCAATATGGCGTTGTCAGAGCATACGACTCAGCTGGAAAGAAGCGGGTTGGGCTCAGTGGGCAATATGGCGTTGTCAGAGCATACGACTCAGCCGGAAAGAAGCGAATTTTGCTCAATGGGTCAAATGGCAAGGTCTCTGCATACGACTCAGCCGGAAAGATGCGGGTTGGGCTCTTTGGGACAACCGGAAAGATCGCTTTCAAAGCTCCAGGCGCTACTCACTATAGTTTTCATCCCTAATTGTTGGGAGACCGCTTCCATACCCGCCGGGCGGGTGACCTGCCCCCCTGAAACCGGTCCAGTTTGAGGGTTAGGATTTTCGTACAGCTTTCGGACTGGATTGGCCTAGAAAGGGGGCAGTGATGAGTCGGAAG
>JASLXW010000068.1:3774-12164 GCA_030740135.1 Nitrospinota bacterium | reverse complement strand
CCCTCACGGAACGCCTGCTCCAGAGCCGGGAAGATCCTGCCGTCTAGATAGAAGAGGCCCATGTCCACAGCGGTGAATTCGGAAAGGGCTTTGCTGATCTCCCGTATCCGCCCCTGCTCGTCGACGCTGACTTTGGTCGCGTCGTCCAGGTCGATTGTCGGACCGCTCCCGTTCGAAACCGAAAGCGCCGGTTCTCCGCCGGCCTTTTCGGCGAAACTCTCCAGGGTTTCGGGCTCGAACATGTGATCCGCCATCAAGACAAAGAAACCTTCCCCCTCGACCCGGTCTTTCGCGGAGTAAAGGGAAGTCCCGTTTCCACGCGCCCAGTCGGCGTTCTCAACTGTGCGGACGATAAAGGGCCAGGGTCCGCTGTGTTCGATCCGCTCGCGCACTTCGTCCGCTTCGCATCCGAGCACGACAATCACCTCATCCAGGCCGATGAGTCGGGTCAGACACTGAAGCTGCCTCTCCAGCAAACTGACGCCCAAGATCTCGACCAGCGGTTTTGGTGACGTCCGCCCGCCGACCCGCAGCCGGGTCCCCGAGCCGGCCGCAAGTATGACGGCCTTCTTCGCCGGCGTCCTTCCAGTCCTCCCTGCGCCCGTCTCGGTCAAATTGGACTCCTTGACATCCGCCTCCGCGGCGGAATTTCCCCCTTGCCTCGACCGGTTGCTGTGAAAGCCATGAAATCGCTCAATCGGAGCCCTTTCGCGAGCGGGCGCGGAGAACTCCCCATGCGCTCACGCCTTTCCGTTGCAAAAGGACCCGCACGGATTCCGGGAGTCGCCGGGAGATTTTTGCGTGAGGTGTCCGCAAGGTGTACGGGAACTCCATGGGCCGAAAGTCGGCTCTCAGCCCGGGATGATGAGCGCTGGACCGCCCCCCGCCCCGGACGGATCTTCGGTCGGTCTTTGCGCGGCCGTTTGGCGGAGCTCGCTTGGGGTGAGGATCAAAGAGGGTTCCTCGCGCCGCGCCCGATCGCTGTCCCGGGATTGGGGATCTTCCCCAGCCTTTTCCACCGGGATCTCCCTCGACAAGAGGGCCACAACCGAGCGGAAGACCATGCCGTACAGGAAAGGATGCTCGGCCGGATCTCCCTCGAGTTCCCGCAGGCTCTTTGCAGCGCCCGCAACTGAACGGGCGAGATCCCGGTGCTCCGATTTCAGGAGCACATAGGCCGTATCCTCGAGCCGCTTGGCGCACCGCTCCACACGCTCCGCCGGATAGAGGGCGGTGGTAGCCTTCCGACAGGCCGCCGTCAACTGCTCTCGACGCGCTTCCTGACTGACGATGAGCTGACTGTCCAGGAGCGCCTTCACCTCCTCCACATAGGGAGAGGCTTCTTCCTCTCTCAAAACCCAGTTGGAAAACGTTGGTTGGCCGAGGAGCGTTTTCATCTCTTCGGCGGACGCCTCTCCCTCGAGGTCAATACGCGCTTCATCCAGCGCCTCCTTCAAGCTGGGCCGGTTTTCCTCGGCCCAATCACCGATCTGGCGCCGGTGGATCGGATATTCTCGAGGGATCTCCTCGTTCCGAGATTGTCTCAGCCGGTAGGCTCCATCGATCAGGAAAGAGGCGTATCCGGGCGGAATCTCGGCCACCGGAAACTCAATCGCCCGGCCGGTGATCTCCCTGATATAGGAACGGAAAGAGGAGAGATTAAGCTCGTAGGCGTTGAAGTCCATCAGTCCCCGGTCGTCACTGACGACGGCCTGGAACAAAAGACGACCGCCCCCATGGATGGGCTTCGCAAGCCAGACGACCCTCGAGCCCGACCCATCGACGACACTCATGAACCCTTGAGGAGGCGTGACAACAGGACGGAAGATCCCCTGGCCGGCCGGCTTTGTCCCGGCGTCTCCCTCCTCAATCTGCAGTCCGCGGGCCTTCAGGCGATACAAAGCGCGGCGTACGACGCGCCCCGTTTCCTTGTCCGTTGTCCCATTGAGATACTCGCGGAGGATCTCGACGGCCCGCGGGTCTTCGAGAATGACCAGGGCTTCCACGGTTTCAGGGGGCGGAAGGTTTTCGCGGCTGCGCAGCAGCTCGATAAAGTCAAGGGTCATCCCGGGCGCCACGGAGGCCAGCTCGGTGAGCGCGGCCTGCCGAAGCGTGGGGGGAAGCTGAACAAACTTCACGAATAATGGATTCGACCCGTGGATTGACTCCGGCTTGAGTGCTGGAGCCCCTTCGATGATCTGGGCGGCGTTTTTCAGTGATTCCGCCATCCCCACTTCAAGCGGTCTGCCCATTTGTTCCAGGATTTCCGCCGACCGCCGCTTGGCCGAGACATCCACAGCGGCTTCAAAGATCAGATACTCCAAATGGGGGACGGCTTCGTGGTTTTCCAGGTGGGAGATTAAATTCAGAAACGCCAGGCGCTCTTCTCGACCGGCTTCCTCGATTCTGCGCACGAAGGCCGGCAGGTAAGCCCCGGTGTGAATCTCCAACTCAGCGATAAGTTCCTCGGCCTCCTGGAAGCCGTTTTCCCGTTTCAGGGCATCAAGGATTCTTTCGAGAAACTCGTTGAGTTGTCTTCGCTTTGAGCTTGTGGCCGCCGGGGCGGATTTTGTGCGCCGCTTCCCGGATCGCTTCGTCATATCCAGACCGACCGAAAAAGATACGCTTTATCGCCTCCGGCATGCACACCGGCGCGTCGAATTCTCTCTAGGATCAGTATGGGAGCGGCTTCCCCGGATTGTCAAGGAAGAAGCATGGAGGGCGATATTCCGGGACTCTGGTATTCACCGAAGGGTGTGTGTGCGTCAGCGGAGCCGCGTTCTCCGATGATTCGGGGATCCGCCAATCAGGCGGTGGAGACGGCGGAGCGTCCGGTTTCTTTCTTCTGCAAAACCCTTTCGACAGCGCGCAGGAGGGAGGGAGCGGTCAATCCGTATTTCTCAAGCAGCTCGGCCGGCTTGCCCGATTCGGCGTACGTGTCCAGCCCCACGAACTCGATGGGGACGGGATGGGATTGCGCCACGGCCAGGCTCACCTGATTGGAGAGTCCTCCCACCAGAAGGTGTTCTTCGGCGACGACCAAGGCCCCGGACGTCCGCGCCGCATGGATCACGGTCTCGACATCCAGCGGCTTCAAGGTGTGCACATCCACAACGCCGACATCCAGGTTCTCTTCCCCGGCGAGGTCGCCGGCCTTCAGGGCTTCCGCCACAAGCAGGCCGTTCGTCAGGATGTTGACGTCTTTTCCGAGATGGTGGACCGCCGCCCGGCCGAATTCGACCTTGTCCTTCTCCGAGTAGATGATCGGCGCGGGGGGTCTTCCCATCCGAAGGTAAACGGGACCCGACAGTTCCGCCGCCTGCCGGATGAGACAACGCGCGGCCCAGGAATCGGCCGGCACGGCCACCCGAAAGCCGGGCAGCGAACAGGCCAGGGCCAGATCTTCCACACTCTGCTGGGAAGGTCCGTCCTCTCCGATGGAGATCCCTCCGTGCGAAGCGACCACCTTCACGTTCATCCCCGGATAGGCCACACACATCCGAAGTTGGTCGAACCCCTTGCACATCAGGAACACGGCGAAACTGCTGATGAAGGGGGTCTTCCCGCTGGACGCCAATCCGGCGGCCATGGAGACCATGTTGGCCTCGGCGATGCCGACGTTGAAGAACCGGTCCGGAAACTTCTCTCCGAACTTCTTCGTCCGGGTCGATTCACTCAGGTCGGCGTCCAGGACCACGATGTCGGGGTTTTCCTCGCCCAACTCGACCAGGGCCTTTCCGTAAGCGTCGCGCGTCGCCCCGCCCACCTCAAACTGTCGCATCCGGCTTTCTCCTAGGCGAGGTCCGCGAAAGCCCGCGCCGCTTCCTCGGGATTCGGCGCCCGGCCGTGAAAGGCGGGATTATCCTCCATCTCGGAAGCCCCCTTGCCTTTCACGGTGCGCGCGATGATCACGCCGGGCCGCCCCCGGTGGGACGCGCAGGCCGCGAAGGCGTCGTACACCTGGCGGAGGTCGTGCCCGTCGATGTCCTGGACAAACCATCCGAACGAGTTCCATTTTTCAGTCAGGGGTTCCAGGTCCACGATGTCCCGGGTGAATCCGTCCAACTGAATGCGGTTCACGTCCACGATCGCGGTCAGGTTATCCAGCTTGTGGTGGGCGGCGAACATGGCCGCCTCCCAGATCTGCCCCTCTTCGGATTCCCCGTCCCCGATCAGGACGTAGGTCCGATACGGTTTCTTGTCGATTCGCGCCGCAAGCGCCGTTCCGGCGCCGAAGGAAAGCCCCTGGCCCAAGGAGCCGGTCGAGGTCTCCAGGATGGGCAGAAACCGTTTGTCGGGATGTCCCTGTAGCCGGCTTCCCAGCTTCCGAAGGTCGCCCAACTCGTCCTTGGAGACGTACCCGAACTCGGCCAGAATCGCGTAGAGGGCCGGCGCCCCGTGTCCCTTGCTGAGGATGAACCGGTCTCGGTCCTCCCAGTCCGGGTCCTGGGGCGTTCGATGACGGAGAAAGGAATCGTAGAGAACAAGCAGGAGCTCGACCATGGAAAACGAGCCGCCCGGATGGCCTGAGCCGGCGGCCACGATCATCTGAAGGATCTCTCTGCGGATCGCCCGCGCCCGATCCGCCAATGTCTCAATCGACGGCGGGGAAAGTGTCTCCCTCAAACCCGGGGAAGGTTCTCGCCCGTTATCGCGCAACGGCGTCTCCCTCGAAACAACGGGTGCCCGGGTCTTTGAGCGGCTTGCGGCCATCGGAGATGAACCTCCCGAGTATAGGGTGAGTCAAAGTCTTTATTTCCGGGTCCGACCCGGATGAAGATGCGCTCTCAGCGTAAATCGACGAGATTGTATCAGTCTCATCCGCTCGGTGGCAACCGGCGGGCCCCGCTTCCGAACGTTTTTCCGATCATCTCAAACCCCTGTGCTTCCCTTGTCTGAAATAAATCCCCTCCCTAGCCCCGCTCCCGCGCCGGGCTCCGTTCGACCACGTCATAATGGGAAAACTCCATCGAATACGTCGCCCGGCCCTCGGAGGCCGAGCGCAGATCGGTGCTGTAACCGAACATGTCCGCCAGCGGGACGCGGGCCTGGAGGACCTTCGCGTTCCCCCGCGGGGATACGCCTTCGACCCGCCCCTTCCGGGTGTTCATGTCATTGATGATCCCGCCCAGGAATTCTTCCGGGGTGACCACCTCGACGCCCATCCAGGGCTCCAGAAGCACCGGGGAGGCCGCCGCCGCCGCCGACTGGAACCCCATCCCCGCCGCGGCTTCGAAGGCCGTCTCCGAGGCCCGTGCTTCATCGTACGTCGCGTCCACGACCCGGGCGGCGATATCCACCAGCTTGTATCCCCCGATGGGACCACTCCCCGCCGCCTGCGAGAGCGTCCGCTTGACCGCCGGCAGGATTTCCGCCGGAAGGTTCGGATGCGCGGCGTCCACCTCGATCCCATCCCCCCGCTCCCTGGGCTCGAGGCGCACCACCACCCGGGCGAAGAGGGACTTGCCGCCCACTTCCCGGTCGAACACGCCCTCGCCGACCGCCGGGACCGTCAGGGTTTCCCGGTACACCACCCGGGGCGTTCCCGCCCTCAAGTCCACGCTGAACTCTTCTTTCAACCGCCGCAGGATCACGTCCAGGTGAAGCTCGCCCATTCCCGACAGGACGGTCTGGCCGGTTTCCGCGTCTTCCCGGACATGAAACGTCGGGTCCTCCGCCCGGAGTTTTTGAAGAGACTCGTTGAGTTTTTTTTCGTCGGCCGCCGAGCGCAGCTCCACCGCGAGATAAATCACCGGCTCCGGAAACTCGAGCGACCCGTACCGGATGGGGTCCTTCGGGTCGCACAGGGTGTCCCCCGTGAACGTGTGCTTGAGTCCGGCGACGGCGACGATGCTTCCCGCGCCCGCGGCGTCCAGTCTCGAACGCTTGTTCGCAAACATCTGAAAAATCCGCGCGGCGCGCTCCTCCTTCTCCCGGCCGGGGTTGTAGACCCCCTCCCCGACGGCCAACCGACCCGAGTAGATCCGCAGATACGTCAGGCGCCGGCCCCCATCGGTCATGATCTTGAAGGCCAAAGCGGAGAAAGGGGCGTTGGGGGTGTTGTCCCGGGAAGCCGGGGATCCGCTCTCCGGAGTGACGCCCGGAACGGGCGGGAGATCGCCGGGGGAGGGCAGGGCGTCCACGATCGCGTCGAGCAGGGGCTGGATACCCACGTTTCGAAGACCCGAGCCGCACAGGACGGGAACCGCCTGGCCCGATATCGTGATCCGCCTGATGGCCTGCCGGATCTCGTCCGGCTCGATCTGTCCCTCGCCTTCCGCCAGGTATTTCTCCAAAAAGACCTCGTCCGCCTCGGCCACCGCCTCCAGCAGGACCTCGCGCGAAGAGGCCGCGGCGCTCCGGAGATCTTCGGGAATTTCAACCGTTTCGTAATGGACGCCCTGGCTATCCGCGGCCCATGAGAGGGCGCGCTCCTCCACTAGGTCAATCACGCCGTGAAAATTCTCCTCTTCGCCCCAGGGAAGTTGAAGAACCAGCTCTTTCGCGCCCAATTGTTCGCGGATTTCCTTCAAGACGTTCTCAAAGTCGGCCCCGATGCGGTCCATCTTGTTGACGAAAGCGATGCGGGGGACGCCGTGCCGCTCCGCCTGCCGCCAAACCACCTCGGATTGCGGCTCCACGCCGTCCACGGCGCTGAAGATCGCCACGGTTCCGTCCAGGACGCGGAGGCTGCGCTCCACCTCGATGGTGAAATCGACGTGACCCGGGGTGTCGATGATGTTGATGGTGTGGTCCTGCCAGCGGGTGGAGATGGAAGCGGCGGTGATGGTGATCCCGCGCTCCCGCTCCTGGGGCATCCAGTCGGTGGTGGCCAGCCCGTCGTGGACCTCTCCCATCCGGTGAATGGCGCCGGTGTAAAACAGGATCCGCTCGGTGACGGTCGTCTTTCCCGCGTCGATGTGGGAAATGATCCCGATGTTCCGGATGAGTTCGAGGTCTTTCCGGTTCATGACAGGCGCTCAAAGGCTCGGCGAGTGGCCGGGAGGTGGATTGCGCGGGCAGGGCGACGACGAACCTGTTTTCGCCCGGCGAAATCGCTGCCCGTGTCAGCCCGCTCCCCGCCGCATCATCTCCAGAAGGTCGGGAACGCAGTCGAGGCCCGGGTGGAAGGGCACCTCCGGGAACGGCTCCCCGTAGGGGCGGGTGGCGTCGATCCCAAGCGCCGATCCCAGCTCTCCCTCCGGCACCGACGGGTCCAGGTTGGCCGTGGGAAACTTGGGAAGGATGACGATGTCCTCCGCCGGCCGGGCCCGGGTGGCGATGGCCCACAGGACCTGGGAATCGTCGAAGACATCGATGTCTTCATCGCACACGACGACGCACTTCAGGAGTCTTTTGCTCGCGATGGCGGACATCAGGAGCTTTCGGCCCTCTCCCGCAAAGGTCTGCTCCACGCTGATGAAGACCATGAATGTAGCGCATCCCGCGCCGGTGACGTGAACGCCCTTCAGGCCCGGGAAATTCGATTTCAGTTGCCGGTACATCGTCGTCTCGCCGGGGATCTGCTGAAGAAAGTGGTTTTCGGTCATGGGGCGTCCGGTCAGGCTGGCGTGGAAGATCGGGTTTTGCCGGTGCGTGACGGCCGTCACCTCGACGACGGGCTGCATCGAGGCCGGGCCGTAATGGCCGGAGTATTCGCCGAAGGGGCCTTCGTGCTCCCGGCGATGGGGCGGGATCACGCCCTCGATGACGATCTCCGTCGTCGCGGGCGTCTCCAGGTCCACGGTCTCGCACTTCACCACGTCCACGGGCCTGCCCTTCAGCCCGCCGGCGATCGCCAATTCATCCTCCCCGTAGGCGGCCGCCACCTGCGTGGCAAGCATCACCGCCGGATCGCACCCCAGGGCCACGGCAATCTCCAGGGGCTTGTCCTTGGCCTCCGCCTTGACGTATTGGCGGGAAAGGTCCTGGTATCCCGAAGGGTAGACGCCCAGCTCGCGCTTTCCGTGAAGCTGCATCCGGTAGATCGAGGCGTTCTTGGAGCCGCCCTCCGGGTCCTTGCTGATCTGGATTCCGTGTGTGATGAAGGCGCCCCCGTCCTTTTCGGCGTAGGTGGGGATGGGCAGGCGGGTGAGGTCCACCTCGTCCCCCTTCAGGATCACTTCCTTGCAGGGACCCGTCTCGATCAGCCGGGGGGGATGGGGTTGCACACCCCGTGGTCGAACCGTTCGTAAACGTTCTCGGGGTTGGCCTCCAGGGCCATGAGGACGCGACGCCGGGAAGCGAAAACTCCCCCGACGACCGCCGTGTCGTGTCCTTTGACATTCTCGAAGAGGAGGGCGGGCCCCTGCTGGTCCGAGGTCTTTCGGATGTAGGCGGAGATTCCGAACTTTGGATCCACCTCTTCGGAGATGCGGAGGAGGTCGTTT
>JASLXW010000068.1:0-3764 GCA_030740135.1 Nitrospinota bacterium | reverse complement strand
ATATTCCAGGAAATCCCGGGGGTCATCGAATGGCATGAGGGATTCTCCTTTCCCGGATGGCCGTCACCGCGCCTTTCGCGGCGGGCCTTCAAACCAAGGTGCCAGAGAGCGCGGGTTCATGCAAGGGGGTCTTGGCTCAGGGGGGGATGGGTGAGAAATGCGGGTCAAGCCCCGACAGAGGAATCTCGCCTTGTCATTCAATCCAAGAACCGGGAAACAACGCTTTTCCCCGGTTCCGGCCCATCTAGGGGGTCCATCTTGTTTTCGCATTCCGGCAATCCAAAACCCATTGATTCTTATTCTTTTCCGCCTTTGGGTTTGGATCGCACTTTTTTATGTGCCGACGATGATCGGCGGCGGGACGGCCTCGCCTCGCCTTTGTCTTTGCAGCCTCTCGAGCTGCCGCATCGCCCGGTAGAGCTCGCGCTCGAGCATCCGTTCGTAGCGGACGAGAATCTCGGTCTTGGTGAGGTTGGGGAGGGATTGCGCGGCGATCTCCGCCTCGATTCCCGGGATTTCGTCATCATCGGGGTCCATGGAAGAGCCGATCCGGTCCATCCGCGTCCGGATGAAGCCCGTCTCGCACCGCAGAACGCGGGCCAGCCGCCAATGGCAGACGCCGATCTTCTCAACCAGCACCTCTTCCATGAATCCCTCCGGCTCATAGCATCCCCGGAGGTTCGCCAGAAGGTCGTCGAAATCCCCTTGGGATTCCTCTCCCTGCCCGGCCGGGATGACCACCTCGCGGGCCAGGATTCCGTGCTTGAGTCCGTTGCGGCGGACCACCGCCTTGCCGTTCACCGTTTTCGGCCCGGTGGATTTCAGCGCGTTTTGCCGGTTGGCCCTGAGCTTGCTCGCTGTGACTTCCATGACCTTTCTCCCCTCCTCATCTCCCCCCCCCGCTGGATTGAATCGAAAATGGTTCTACCAATACAGGTGTAAAGAACACGAAAGCCCAATAAAAACGCAATCGCTTCTGACCGGGTTTTTTCGATGTAGGGGCGAGTCGGTGACTCCGCCCCTACGGATGCATGACGCTTATCTTCCTATGGAACGGTTATAGGCCGGTTGGCTCCCCATACCGTCCCCCTCTCCTTTGTGAGAAATTGGCCCGAAAGCACAAGGAGCGATTTGCCTTTCGTCAAAACCGTAGCCGCGCGCTGGGATTGGGCGCAACGGCGGCGCCGGAATCGTCTGGCGAGGAGAATTCAAGGTTCAAGAAAGAGCTATCCCCATGCATTTGTGCGCTTTCACCTGATGTTAGACCATGACGCCCGGCCACTTCCTTCGCAGGATGATCGGATCACCCGAGAACCAGTGCAAGAATCTTGGGGTCAGGTCTTGAATTATCATGATTTCGGGCTTAGAGCAGTGATGCTTTTGCTCATAAGAGCTGACTGAAGGCCCGGATACCCGCCGATCTCAGCCTCGCTGAACACCAGGGCTTTACGCCTTCTCCGCAACCACAATCATCCGAAACCCCTCCATGTCGTACCGCTTCCCGGCATAGTCGCCGTAGGCCTTCCGGTAGGTGAGCCCCGCTGTGCGGAGCATCCGGGTCATCTCGGCCATGGTGTAGAGGCGGATGCTGCTGTATAGCACCGTCCGCTCGCCCTCGTCGGGGATGATCGTCCGCTTCGTGTTGAGCCGCCCCCCCTCGTAGTCGAAGACCATTTCGTTCAGGAGCTTCGCCCCCTCGCCCTCCTCCCAGAACCGCTCGTCGAAGTGGGCCATCAGCCACTCTTTGTTGAGGACGTCGAGGAAGAACCGTCCGCCCGGCTTCAGGACGCGCGCGACCTCATCGAGGACGGTCTGATCGTCCGCCTCATCGTCGAAGTAACCGAAAGACGTGAAGAGCGAGACCACCGCGTCGAAGGCTTCCGAGGCGTAGGGGAGGACCCGCATGTCCGCGCATGTAAATGGAGGGGCGATCCCCAGGCCGGCCGATTGGGTGTCCCGGCCCGCGCGCTCCAGGAGGTTCCAGGCGTTGTCCAGGCCGAAGGCGCGGAAGCCCTGCTTGTGGAGGGAGAGGGTGTGGCGGCCGTACCCGCAGGCCAAGTCCAGGACGCGCAGGGGGGGGGAGGGGGGAGGGGGAGGCGCGATCCCCAGAAGCTCCATCGCCCCTTCCACCTGGGATTCGGTCAGGTCGTCGCGGGGGTAGGCCCGGGCGTAATCCTCGCCGAAGAATTTCTTCGTCCAGTCGGACACGGTGACGGTTCCCCCGAAGCCCTTGGCGATTTTGCCTTTCGCGATCCTGTTAGACGACAGCCGTGTGCGCGCGGGCGTGGTTCGGCGGACGCCCCGTTACGCAATCATCCTGCCCCCGTCCACCGTGACGATCGATCCCGTCATGAAGTCCGTCCCCTCGATGAGGAACAGGACGACGGCGGCGATGTCTTCGGGCGAGCCCACCCGCCTGAGCGGGACAGCGCGCTTGACGGCTTCGACCTCTTCGGTTGTAAAGTCCTCGGGCAGCAGGACCGGACCCGGCGCCACGCCGTTGACCTGGACCTCCGGAGAAAGCGCCAGCGCGAGCGACTTGGTCAGATTCACGAGCGCCGCCTTGGCGGCGCAATAGGGCATGTAACCCTTGTACGGCCGTTCCGCCGCCCAGTCCACGATGTTGACGATCTTTCCCCGCCCCCGCGACTTCATGCCGGGGGCGATCCGCCGGGCGAGGAGGAAGGGGGCCTTCGCGTTGACGGCCAGGTTCCGGTCCCAATCCTCCTCGGTCAGCTCCTCGAACGGTTTTGAATAATAGATGGAAGCGCTGTTGACCAGAACGTCCAGGGGACCGAGACCGGCCTCGATCTCGTCCGCGATGCGGTCCACCTGTCCGGCCTGGGTTACGTCGCCCTGAACGGTGACGGCCTTCACGCCGAAGGCGCGGATCTCCTCCGCGGCCGACTCGGCCTGTTCCGCGGACCGGTTGTAGTGGACGGCGACGTCCGCCCCGCGCTCCGCGATTCCGAGCGCGATGACGCGGCCCACCCGGACGGCGGACCCGGTGACGAGGGCGCGCTTTCCCTTCAGATCCAAAGGGGGCCTCTCGCTATTTCCGGTAAGTGGCGCACGAAGTCGGGGTCTCCCATAATTTGACCTCTATGAGGGGAAGTCCTTGGGAGACCCCGTAGTCGAAAATCAATTTGGCCATGTTCTCGGATGTCGGGTTCTCGTCCATCGCGAAGTATGGATCGCCGTGCTCTTTGAGAAAGGGAAGCAAGGGGTCGTCTTTGCGGAGGACCATCGTGTGATCGAAACGCTCGTCCACCCACCCCTGGATGATCCGCTTCACGTCGCCGAACTCCACGACGAACCCGATCCCGTCCAGGGTTTCGCTCTCCAGGGTGACCTCCAGCCTTCCGTTGTGGCCGTGAACGGCTTTGGACTTGCCGCCGTAATCGAGGAGACGATGGCCGTAGCAGAAATGGATCTTCTTGGTCACCCTGTACATAAAGCCCGTCCCCCGCGATGACTTCGGCATGGAGGGATTCCAGCACGTCCTTTCACGGATCGGGGGACTTGAAGCACCCGAGCCCCTTATGCCCTTCCGCTGAAGAACCCTTAATTACGTTATTTGGGTCGTGCGGGCAAGCTTGAGGAATCACAAAAGACAGGGGCGGGAGGGGGGGGGAGGAGAACCGGCCTCCCATTCAGGACAACCGACCCTCCAACTCTCCCCCCCCCCCACCCCCTTCCGGACTCGCGGGCGGTCCCGAGCCGGTCCGGGCCGAAACATGTCGGCTACAAGATCGGTAGGTACC
>JASLXW010000689.1 GCA_030740135.1 Nitrospinota bacterium | reverse complement strand
ACTACCTGACGCCCGCCCAGGCCCTGGAAACATTCAAAAAAACGGCCCCCGTGTCTCATATGTCTTGAACCCATACAGACTTCGACCGACGGAATAGAGAAGTTTGAAGGCGCGCCCATCGCCGGCGGGGAAGCGGCTTGAGAAGGGCGCTTCAGGTCGAGACCCATCCGGTAAAGGAGGATCGCCATGGCCGGCCGTTTTACGAAAGGGGATGTCGTCACCCGCCTTCGGGGAGAGCGCGAGGCGGGCCGGGCGATCTACGACGCCCTTTGCGGCAGCGGGATCACGGCGAAGTTCGCGGCCAAGGGGGGCGCCGACCTGATCACCACCTTCAACCTCGCCCACTACCGGATGCAGGGACTCAGCTCGATGGCGGGTTACTTGCCGATCGGCGACGCGAACGCCGTGACCTTGGAGCTGGGGGAGCGGTCGATTCTGAACGTCGTCGAAGATTGCCCCGTCGTGGCGGGGGTGCTCGGCGTGGACCCGACGCGGGACATGTCGCGCTTCCTCGTCAAGGTCGGGGAGGCCGGATTCGACGGTGTGATGAACTGCCCGACGGTCGCCCTGATCGACGGAACCTTCCGCCTCGCGCTCGAGGAGACCGGGCTGGGTTACGCGAAGGAGGTCGAGGTTCTGGGCGAAGCGAGCCGGATGGGCCTGTTCACCAAGGCCTTTTGCACCACGCCGGAAGAAGCCCTCGCGATGGCCGACGCCGGGGTGGACAACCTCATCGTCCACATCGGCAACTCCTCCGGCGGTTCTATCGGTTCCAATACGGTCGTCCGTCTGGACGAGGCGGCCCGACGCGCCGCAGCCGTCTGCGACGCCCTCGCGGCCCGGCACGGGGACCGGATCGTTACGTGCCACGGAGGATTCCTGGAATCGCCCGAGGACTTCGAGGCGCTGCTCAAGCGCGAGGGGCGGTTGGACGGCTACGTGGGCGGTTCTTCGGCCGAGCGGTTTCCCATTGAGCAGTCCGTTCCCGAAGCCGCGCGCGCCTTCAAGGCCGTGCGACTTTGGAAAGGGTGAGACGAGGATTTCCCGCAAAGATCTTGTTTCGTTGCCGAACGCCGGCAAAGGCTGAGAGTCAACCGACTTGCGTCTCCCCGATTTTGAGTCGTGCTCTACCGTGAATCGCAGGTTGGCGAGACCGAGAGAATCTTCGCTTTTCCGACAGGCGGCCGCGGCGAAACAAGTTAACAGGATGATAGAAGGATTGCGTCTGTCTCTGGCGAAAAATACAGGTTAACCGCTCCCTTTGTAATATTACCGGCACACCTGAAAATACCGAGGATCGGATGATAAATTAGGTTTCGGGGTTTATAATGATTAAAATATTGATCCGGGATTTCCCAGATGACCACCTTTAGACATCCTGCGGTCCTCGTGTGACATGAAAGTATCCCAATTTACCACACA
>JASLXW010000688.1 GCA_030740135.1 Nitrospinota bacterium | reverse complement strand
CCCCCCCCCCCCCCCCCCCCCCCCCCCCCTGGCTCCACAGATAGCTGTCCGCGGGAGAGGCCGCCGTCGGATCGAGAGAAGCGGCGTCCCCTTCAATGTAGAAAAGCTTCGGGTCCGTCCCTTTCTCGGGTTTTCGGACCTGGACCGCCTCGCGGCTCGCGAGACGCGTGATCTCGCTTCCCGGGTCATCCAGGTCGCCGCAGATGATGGCGTGCGTGGGACAGACGGTGACACAGGGGGGCGCGAGGCCGACGTCCGTCCGGTGGGAGCAATAATTGCATTTCGCGGCGGTCTGATCATTCGGGTCGATGTAAATGGCGTCGTAGGGGCAAGCCTGCATGCACGCCTTGCAGCCGATGCATCGCCGGCCGTCGAAGTCCACGATTCCGTCGGGCCGGGTGTAGAGGGCCGTCACCGGGCAGATCTCCACACAGGGGGCGTCGGCGCAGTGGTTGCACCGCATGACGGAGAACCTGCGCTGGGTGAGGGGAAACTCCCCCTTCTCGATGTACTTGACCCAGGTCCGGTTCACCCCGATGGGGACCTCGTTCTCGGCCTTGCAGGCGACCGTGCAGGCGTGGCACCCGATGCACTTCCGGTTGTCGATGACAAATCCGTAGGCGACCACGAATCACTCCCTCTGCGCGCGGCGGGTTGTCCGCCTCGGTCTCTTTCGCGTCAGATGAATGTTCTCAAGCCGCGGGCCGGTCTTTGCGTCTTCAACCTTCCGTGACGACCTCGTAGTCGGCGGTGCGCCATGCGCTCATGCCGCCCACGACGTTGATCACGCCGGAGTAGCCGTGTTGCTGAAGAAGGCTTGCGCCGGTGCTGCTGCGTATTCCCCCGCCGCAGATGACGGCCAGGGCCTCCCCGCGGGAGAAAGGCAGGTCCGGATCCGGTTTGCCCATCTTCTTGTAATTCATGTGGTGGGCGCCCTCGATGTGACCTTCCGTCCACTCCTCGTCCTCACGCACGTCGACGATATGCCAGCCGTTCCCGGCGTCGGCGTGAAACCGCTCATGAAGCCCCTGGACGGAGATCTGGGCAAGGGTTTCGGAGGGAAGGCCCGCGTTGCGCCAAGCCGGCATTCCGTCCGGGATGAATCCCCGAACGTTGCTGTCCAGTCCCACAAAGGCCATCTTGCGCAACGCCCGCCGGGCGTCGCGGTTGTTTTCGCCGAGAAGGAGGAACGGGGTGTCGGGGTCGAAGACCCAGCCGGTCCGCTACTCGAATTCGGCGCTGGAGATCGGGAGGTTGACCGCCCCGGGAACGTGGGCCTCGCCGAAGTCGGCGGGTTCGCGCATGTCGATCATCCGGATCGCCGGGTTTTCCTCCATCCACCGGGACGCCTCCGCCGGCGGAACCGGCCGGGCCTCGGGCTCCTCCAGGGTCAGGGGGAAGGCCCCCTGATTGATGGCGACGATCCGCGCGATGTTCGCCGTCCG
>JASLXW010000687.1 GCA_030740135.1 Nitrospinota bacterium | reverse complement strand
ACCCGCCGCATCATCCGCTCCTTGACGTGCGGCTTGACGGGAAAGATCTGGGGGTTGTTGGAGATCCAGATGGGGATGGGCTTCTGGACGGGCCGCACGTCCACCGAGATTCCGCTATAGGTGTGGAAGGGCATGTCGCTCTCGTTGACGACGTTCGACTCGAGCCAGAGCCGGCGAAGGAGCTTGATCTGCTCCGCCATGTAGAAGCCGCGCTTCTTGTAGGGTACGCCCACCACAGTGTATTGCTCATACGCCTGGGTGCCCCCGGCCTCGGGGCTTCCGCCGCCCACGCAGACGGTCATGATCATCCGCCCGCCCGAGAGCTGGTCCAGGCTCGCCCAGGTCAGGGCCATCCACGCCGTGTTCCGGGTTGTCAGGATGAAGGAGGCCGTGCTGAGCTTGACGCGCTTTGTGCGCGACGCGCACGCGCCGAGGGTGGTGGTCGACTCGACGCGCGCTTTCTCGAAGAAGTTGTCCCCGCACCAAATCGAGTCGAACCCCAGGCGCTCGACCTCTTCGGCCATCTCGTACATGTTTTGGGCCGTATAGGAATCGGGGTAGATGATCGGTACGCGGGTGTTGACGTTCACGCCGAACTGAAGCCGGTCTGACATCAGGCTGTCTCCTCGGTGGATTTCTCCCGGGATCTCCGGAAAAGATGGTTCTCCGCCGCAACCGGTGTTTCCCGGGTCCGGAGGGGTGCATGGACGGGGCGCCGCCCTTACGGTTCGGCCGCGTCCCGGTCTTTCAAGGCCTTCAGGATTTTCTCCGCCGTAACCGGCAGCGTCCTGAAAGGGTAGCCCATCGCGTGGGCGCAAGAGAGGCCTTCCGCCGCATCTCGGCCAACGGAATTTCTCCTCCGAGTCGTCCGGAAGAAACGTCATAAGGGCCGGCCGCGTCGATCCGGAGCCGCCATTCTATCTTATAATGGCGACGGCTCCCCATTTTGGAGAAGGAGAGATCGCATGGCCGTTCCCGTCGTCGTGCTTCAGCAAATTAAGGCGCCTGTCGAAAAGGTGTTCGCGTTCATCGGCAACCTGGAGCTTCATCCCCAGATCGCCCGTTTCTGCGAGTCCGTCCACTACACCTCGGACGCCCGGGAAGGCGTGGGAGCGACCTTCCACCAGGTTCATAAGAACGGACGGGAATGCGAATCCGAGATCGTCACGTGGAAGCCGCCGACCCAGGTCGTTTGGCAAAACTTTTATGGGGGGGCCCGAAAGCCGGATCAGATCGTCACTTACCTCCTGGAGCAGGAAGGAGAAATCACACATCTCCTGCACACCGTCGAATCGGACGCGTACACGGACCTCGCCCTTCACCGCGAAGCCACCGCTCACAACATCGACGAGATGGAGCGGATCAAGAAGATCCTCGAGGCATAAAACCCGGTTCGCCGGGGGTTCGACACCGGAGGATAGAAGGCGGGGACCGGGGCGGAGGCCCGGACTCCGTTACCCGGTCCCG
>JASLXW010000686.1 GCA_030740135.1 Nitrospinota bacterium | reverse complement strand
GCCGGGGGGGCCGAATGCATCGAGAAGACCGTCGAGGCGTCGGGCTGGGCGGAAAAACGGAAGCGGCCCGCCGGGCAGACCGGAACGAAGAAACGCGGCATCGGGATCTCCGCCTGCATCCACGTCTCCGGCAACCGGGGGATCTTCAAGGAGTTCGAGGGTTCCTCGGCCATCCTCAGGCTCTCGGAAAACGGCAAGCTTCTCGTCATCTCCGGCGAGGTGGACTACGGACAGGGCAGCCGGACGGTCATGGCCCAGGTGGCGGCGGAGGTCATGGGCATGCCGCTGGAGGACGTGTCCGTCTCCAATGTGGATACGGACGTGACGCCGCTCTGTCTCGGCGCGTTCGCGACGCGGACGACGACGGTCGCGGGCCGCGCGGTCATCGCCGCGGCCACCAAAGTCAGGGAGGAGCTCCTGGAAGTCGGCGCGGAGCTTCTCGAGGCGTCTTCGGAGGATCTCGATATCCGGGACGGCCGGGTGTTCGTCCGCTCGGCCCCGGACCGGACCCGGACCGTCCGGGAAGTCGCCCACCACGCCGTTTTCATGAAGAACGCCGGCAACCCCATCGTCCAAAGGGGCGAGTTCAACGCCGACAAGGAGGGCGTCGAGTATCCCGATCCCGTCACGAAGCAAGGCAACCTGTCCACGGCGTATCCCTTCGCGGCCCACGTCATCGAGGTCGAGGTGGACGAGGAGACCGGCACGGTTCACGTCGTCGGCTTCTGGGGCGCGCACGACGTCGGGCGGGTCATCAATCTCATGATGGCGGAAGGCCAGGTCGAAGGCGCGTTCGCCCAGGGGATGGGCTACGCCCTGATGGAAGACATCCGCTACACGGACGGCATCGTCGAGAACCCCAACTTCTACGACTACCGCATCCCGACCCAATTGGACGTGCCCGAGCGCATCGAGTCCCTCTGGGTGGAATCCAACGACCCCATAGGCCCCTTCGGCGCGAAGGGGATCGGCGAGCCGAGCCTGGTGCCCGTGGCGGCGGCCATCGCGAACGCGATCCACAACGCCGTCGGCATCCGAATCCACGATATGCCCTTCTCGCCCGAGAAGGTCCTCGCGGCCCTGGAAGCGAAAGCCTCGAACGGCGGGTAAATCAAGACCGCGGGGGGCGCTTTTTGAAAGGCGCCCCCCGCTCCCCCTCCCAGGGGTTGGGAACCCCCTCGCAAAACTTTTGTTTGGAGAAAAGGGGCGGCGCTTTTAGCGCCGCCCCTTTTCGCAAGAAGCGATGGTGTCATTTCGAGGCGCGGCCGGGGAATCCAGGCCATCGGCGATGACGCCCGCTTCTGTAGGTCAATCGCCCTATTTCCTCGGATCTCAAAAATAAGAACCCATTGATTTCATTGCGATTCCGCCTTTGGGTTTGAATCGCACTTTTATGTTAGGCGATTGCAAAAGATTTGACACCGAATTAGGCTGGTGTCATGGACCTGAAGGGCTTTGAAGGCCTTGTAAAAA
>JASLXW010000685.1 GCA_030740135.1 Nitrospinota bacterium | reverse complement strand
AGAAGAATGTCGCAGAGCGGATTTTTTACGGTGCGATGGATATCGTGGAAGAAAAGATGAAAGAGGACCCGCTCAAAGTGTTCAAGCGCGCCATCGACAACGTGAAGCCCGCCCTGGAGGTCCGCTCCCGCCGTGTGGGTGGCTCTACCTACCAGATACCAGTTGAGGTCCGGCCGGAGCGCCGTACCGCCCTGAGTATCCGCTGGATCATCCAAAACGCGCGGAGCCGGGATCGTGTGGTCGTGAAGGGGCTTGCCGCCGAGCTCGTCGATGCCGCGAACAGCACGGGCGGTGCCGTTCGTACCCGCGAGAACACCCACCGCATGGCCGATGCGAACAAGGCGTTCGCTCATTACCGCTGGTAAATAAGGAAAAGAGGACCGCCGTGTCAGACAGGAAGACACCGCTCGGAAAGGTACGGAATATCGGCATCATGGCCCACATTGATGCCGGCAAGACGACCACCACCGAGCGGATCCTTTACTACTCGGGCCGCACCCATAAGATGGGAGAGGTCCATGAGGGCTCCGCCACCATGGACTGGATGGAGCAGGAGCAGGAGCGCGGCATCACCATCACCTCCGCGGCCACGACCTGCGCCTGGAACGATCACACCATCAACATCATCGACACGCCGGGGCACGTCGATTTTACCGCCGAAGTGGAGCGGAGCCTCCGCGTACTGGACGGCGCGGTGGCGGTATTCTGCTCGGTGGGCGGGGTGGAGCCCCAGAGCGAGACCGTCTGGCGCCAGGCCGAGAAGTACGGAGTCCCCCGGATCGTGTTCATCAACAAAATGGACAGGACTGGCTCGGACTTCCACGGTGTCGTCGGTCAAATCGAAACCCGGCTCGCCTCCAACCCCCTGGTGGTGCAGCTGCCCCTCGGCGAGGAGGAATCCTTCCGGGGGATGATCGACCTCGTCACCGAGACGGCCCGGGTCTTCACCGATCCGATGGGCGCCGAATACGAAACGGTGGAGATACCCCGGGAGATGGCGGAGGAGGCTGCCTCCCGGCGCGAGAAGCTCATCGAGGCCCTCGCCATGACCGACGAAGGCCTGATGGAGCGCTACCTGGAGGGAGATGAGATTCCCGCGGCGGACATCCGGGCTGCTATCCGGGCCGCCACCCTCTCGGGCAAGTGCGTGCCGGTTTTTTGCGGCGCCGCCTTCCGGAACAAGGGGATCCAGCTCCTCCTCGACGCCATCGTCGACTATCTCCCCTCCCCCCAGGATCTTCCTCCCGTAAAAGGGGCAATGACCTCGGAGTCCAGCGAGGCGGGCGGGGAGGCGCCCGAGCGCGCCGCCTCGGACGATGCCCCCTTCTCGGCTATCGCCTTCAAGGTGATGATGGATCCGTATGTGGGCCAACTCGTTTTCATCCGCGTCTATTCGGGGGTGCTCCAGCAGGGGGATTCCATGCTCAACGCCACGACCGGAAAGAAAGAGCGGGTCGGGCGTCTGCTGCGAATGCACG
>JASLXW010000684.1 GCA_030740135.1 Nitrospinota bacterium | reverse complement strand
CTGCAATGCGTGGCGTGGGGTTAGCCAGGAGGGTCGGGGAAATCCAGGCCAAGTCGTAGTAACGGGAGCGATCCCGAAATCGTGAATGGTTTTTGATGAAATCCCACGCGGCATAAGCAATTTCCCGGGCATCCGGGGCTGGGCTTTCGGGGATGTCACCGGCCCATTCAACAGCCAAAACCTCCTCTGGATTAGATAGGAAAGCTTCCGCGAAAGCCACTCTTGGGGCCACTTCGTTCTGCTCCCAGTCGATGCGTACCCAGTCCGGTCGCCGGAAAGGGGCGTCGGTGCCCGCGTTGCGGGCCCGCAAGTGCGTGAGCAATCGACGACCCTCTCGCCATACGGCGACCTTCTCATCGTCTCCGGCAGGATATCGATCAAAATGATGCCCGTATTGAAGAAGATCTACGACCAGATGCCAGACCCCAAGTGGGTGATATCGATGGGAGCGTGCGCCTCATCGGGCGGCGTGTTCAACACCTATACGCTCGTCCAAGGGGTGGACCAGTTTCTCCCCGTGGACATTTACGTACCCGGATGTCCGCCCCGCCCCGAGGACCTGATATACGCATTGATGAAGATCCAGGAGAAAATCGATCGGGAGCACCCGACCCAGTCAGCGGAAACTGCTGAGACCGAGCCGTCGACCCGATAACCACCCGGAGGCAAGAAATGGAAATCACCGTCACTGAAGCGGCACAGGCGGAAGTTGTGAAACTGATGGAGGGGCAAGAAACCAAGGTCACCGGGGTCCGAATTGCCGCCGAGGCCGTTTCGCCCCTGAAAGCGAACTACCGATTGGCCTTTATGGCCGAGGGACAGGAATCGGAGGAGGACACGGTCCTGCCCTTCGAAGGGTTCCAGGTCTACGTGGATCCAGACAGCGTGGGCTTCGTTCAGGACGTCACGCTCGACTTCGTGGATGGCCTGATGGGGCGTGGTTTTAAGATCGACAGTCCGCACAAAGTGCCCCCGCACCTGAAGGGCACCATCGCAGAAAAGATCCAGTCGGTCATCGACGAGAAGATCAACCCGGCCATAGCCTCACACGGTGGGCAAGTCTCGCTGATGGACGTGCAGGAAAACAAGGTCTACCTCCAATTCGGCGGAGGCTGCCAGGGCTGCGGGATGGTCGATGTCACTTTGAAGCAGGGCGTCGAGGTTATGATCAAAGAAGCGATACCGGAGATCGATCAGGTACTGGACATCACCGATCATGCCGAAGGCGAGAACCCTTACTACCAGACTTCCCAGTAGACCCTGAGCTGTACTCTCTCTCGAGGTCAAACCAGAAGAAATCCCGGCCCGACGCTTCACGACGGACCGGGATTTCTCTGTACTATCGGAATGGAAACGCCGCGCGATTTTCCCAGCCGACCTCAGCAGTGAAGGCCCTTTGCCGCGGCTGATCCTCTTACGTAGAAGCTTCGTTCACCGGATTCAGGACTCGGAGTCTTCCCCTTCTGCGGCATCTCCCCCCCCCTCGCCTTCCCCGGGACTCCCGTCGTCTT
>JASLXW010000683.1 GCA_030740135.1 Nitrospinota bacterium | reverse complement strand
AACGCAGGCCCCGGTGGTTGGCCCCATGGGTCGCGGATCCGGCGGCATCCATTTCCGCATCAGCATAGCCCAGGAAGTACGTGCACTCCCGGCGCAACATAGCTAACATATCGTCGGGAACGATCCGCTCCAGGATCATATAGCCCTCTTCACGGTACTGGGCTCTTTGTCGCTCAGTGATCATGCAACACACAATTTAAGTCCGCGCTCCCGTCAAAGCAAGCTCTTGATCCTCTGTAGCGGAAGTCGCCAATACTTCCGATGCACCGACAACCACGCCGGGTTTGGGAAAAAAGATGGAGGACTCAGAGCAGGATCGGTGGCGGCGAGCCCCGCTACATTGACCCGACTTCGAAGGTTGCTTCCGCTATGGAGCCGGCAAACCAGTCCGTCGCCGTTAGTTTCCATGTTCCGGGTTCTTCATTATAGGCCAGCGGAAGCTCAACCAACGTATTTCCATCTTCCAGCACCAACGATTTGCGCATCCACATAGCTTCCGTGCCGTCCGGCATCCATCCTTGCAGCAAAAGAGGCCGCACCGATTTTCTTCCCGTCTTGATCCTGGCCGACACGATGTTCCCCTGTTTCACCGATCTGTTCACCGCGAGCTGAACCGGGTCCAAACGGTCCGGGCTCAGAACGGCGAACCGTGCCCGGCCGACCGGGACCACCAATTCGATCCCGGTCACACGATCTGCGCCGGGAGACGACTCCTCTTGAAGCACGTGCACGGCGCGCGGCTTTTCCCATGACAGTCGTATCTGTGCCGGGGGAGGCCATTCCTGCCTGTCACGGAAAACGGCGGGATAGTGGAAAACGCCGATCAATTCGATCCCTCTGCGCGTCCAACGAACCATCTCAATGCGTGGAGGAAGCGGGCCGTCGGAACCCTCGATTCGCACCGGGCATTCAATCCCCACGTCGGTGAGCAGCGTCTTCAATGCATCACGGAATTGGGAGCCCCAGGATTCGTCGCGCCCGTCCGTTTCCTCGTCGTAGCGACGTTCATACCGGGCTAATTCACGCTCGAATAGACGTCCTGATTCTCCGTTGAACAGTTCGGCGAGATCCGGACTGGGGCGCGGGGCAAGATGGTGATCGAAGCGTCCCGGCATCGTATCCGCAATCACCGCCCCACCCCGGTCTGTAAAGGCCTTGATCACGTCCGCGGTGGCGGGATTGAGCGCATGCGTATGCGGGAGCCAAAGCACTTTGAAATTCTCTGAATCCAAAATGCCGTTGATGATCCGCTTTTCGGTGACGTAATCGTATTGCAGGCCGAGGTCTTCCAAGGCTGCCTGCAGGCCGCGGTGCGCGTCCTCACAGGAGCGATACTTCCCGGACCGATCCGGCTTCGCCCCCATGGCGCGCGGCGCCAGGGCCGCGGCAACCGAGTGAAGAATTGCGATGCCATCGTGCTGCCGCTCGGCGCCCATGTACCACGCTCCCACCCCGAAACGAATCGGCCGCAGCGCTTCGGTCAGCATGCGGGTCGTGGGATGAAGATCAAAGTCCGGGC
>JASLXW010000682.1 GCA_030740135.1 Nitrospinota bacterium | reverse complement strand
GCCGGCCGGCCCAGAAATCCTCGCCGGTGAGCATCCCGCCCAGGCGGACCATCGCCTCGCACCCGGGCGTCGGCGCGCCCGCGACCCGGCCCAGCTCGGCCACGACGGCCAGGGCGTCCCGGAGGTTCTCGTAAAGATAGCGCGTCGGGATCGAGACCGGGCCCTTGAGGTCGTTCAGCGGCGCCGACGAGCCCGAGGGGTCGCTGAACTCCTCCTTCTCGATGGAGTGCGGCGGGTCGAAGGCCTCCTCGGGATACCGCTCCACGTCGAGGCCTAGGGTCTCGCCGACCGCCTCGAGTTCCCCGTAGAGCGCGCGGATCACCCGGGCGACGGCGGGCGTGATCCCCTCTCTGAACATGAAAAACTCGCCGCCCGAGCGCTCGACCCGGCCGGCGTTGAAGAGCGCCCCCGCCGGATAGATGACGATGGCGCCGTTTCGGAACGCGGCGGAGAGGATGTCCCGCGCCGGCAGGGCGATGGGGCAGATGCCCTTGATCTCTTCGGCGAGCGCCGGGGATTGCGCCGCCGGGATCGTCCCGACGAAGACCCGGACGGCCGGGTAGAAGACCGTCACCCGGGCAGGGCCGGTGAGGCGCGTCCCGTAGGGCAGGGTGTTGGTCTCGGCGACGGCGAGGGCGGGATCCGTCTTCCCCGCGTCGAGGATGCGCTTGGCGAGGCGCATGCCGCCGAACCGTCCCGCCCAGACGATGACCTTGTGGCCCGGTTCAAGGAGCGGGACGAGGCGGTCGAACATCGGGGGGTGGCCGCCCGTGGGCGTGACGATGTTGATCAGGGAGACGCCTTCCAGGGCCTCGGCCATGTCGTGCGTGGCGCAATCGAGCGACGCGACGCCGCTTCGGTGGGGGGCGATCAGCTCGATCTTCCCCGCCTCGCGCGTGGGGCGGAAATTCTCCTCGAACGCCGGGTCCTCGTACATCCGGACGGGAAAGCCCTGAAGGACGGCGTCCGCCGCCAGGGCGTGCGCGCCGTTCCCTCCGCCGAGGACGGCGATGGGGGGATGGGGGGGGGGCATTTTGTCGTTCCTTAAATGGTTTCCAGGAGAAGCTTCCTTCAGCGCCGCCAAGGACAGGCTTGGAACAGCCGCCCCCGGAGTTTACCGCATGAATGAGCGGCCGCAAGGGGCCGACGGCAGGGGGGGAAACGGGCGGGTCAACCGAATGCTAGGTCAATAACCTTATTTCCCGTTTTCTCGAATTCAAAACCCATTGATTTTATTCCCGTTCCGCCTTTGGATTTGAACCGTACTTTTATGTTATTCAGCCGCCCCACCCCCGCGGAGAAGGGATCGCCGCACCGTTCCCTGTCCCAATCCAATGAATTTTTCATTCCAGCAGATATAGTCCATATAACGAAATTAATACGAAATCAATGATCCGGCAACCATTTTTTCGATCTGAGGTGGAGGGACAGGACCTCATGAATGGCAAACCGATGCCGCGTGGATTTGGGGACGCCATACATAATTCCAGAAATAAGTATGGTGTCCCCTTAATTCCCGCGAGGGCGTTGGAGAAGCC
>JASLXW010000681.1 GCA_030740135.1 Nitrospinota bacterium | reverse complement strand
TTCGGAATGACAGCGCGCAAGGTCCGAATCTTGGCCAAAACACCAACCCATCGGAGTTTTTCCGCAACCTGCTAGGGAATCAATGGTGTCACCCTCAGAAGAGGGAGGATGTTTGAAGGTGAACGGGGAAAGGATAAACCGCGGCATGGCAGGGCCCCGCAAGGTCCCTACGGACCACCCTGCGCGCAAGCCTCGGTTTGACAATCCAAGGCCCCGCGTCCCCTTCGCCTTTCCGTGTCGATAGCCCCCTTCTAACCGTTTCAAAAGCTTCACATTTCAACAGAAGAAACCGCCTTTCTCAACCGAAGATGCGGCTGATGTTTTTTCGGGAATAATTCCCGGAAGAAAGCCGTTTTATAAAGGGGGGGAGTGTCGCAAAAACCCCCATTTTCGGAAGTTCCAGCGGCGCACCCGGGGCGAATTCGCCTCAAGAATCAGCGCATCTTCAGAAGAGAGAGGGAGGGGAAAGACAATGTCGGAAGGATACGCAAACCCTGAAATGCTGGTCACCACCGACTGGGTCGCCGAGCACAAGGCCGACGCCAACGTCCGGCTCATCGAAGTCGATGTGGACACGGCGGCGTATGACGAGGGGCACATCCCCGGCGCCGTCGGCCTCAATTGGCAGACCCAGCTCCAGGACGGGCTTCGCCGCGACCTCGCGTCCAAGGCGAACCTCGAGAAGCTGATGGGCGAGAGCGGGGTCTCTCCGGATACGACGGTGGTCGTCTACGGGGACAACAACAACTGGTTCGCCGCCTGGGCGCTCTGGCAGCTCAAGCGCCACGGCCACCAGGACGTGCGCATCATGAACGGCGGCCGGGTCAAATGGCTGGCCGAGGGCCGCGAGACCACGAAGGATGCCCCGGGCGTCACGCCGAAGGCGTACACCGCCCAGGACCCGGACGACTCCATCCGCGCCCAGCGGGATCAGGTCATCGACGCCGTGAACAAAGGGGACATCAATCTGGTCGACGTGCGCTCGCCTGATGAGTTTTCCGGAAAACTCCTCGCCCCCCCGGGGCTCGAGGGCAAAGAAGGGTGCCAGCGGGGCGGACACATCCCGAAGGCCAAGAACATCCCGTGGGGAAAAGCCGTCAACGAGGACGGGACCTTCAAATCCGTCGACGATCTCCGGGATCTCTACGGAGGGCAGGGGATCGACGGCAGCGGTGAGACCATCGCTTATTGCCGGATCGGCGAGCGATCCTCGCATACATGGTTCGTCCTGAAACACCTTCTCGGCCACGGAAACGTCCGCAACTACGACGGATCCTGGACGGTGGGGGGGAAATTGGTGGACGTTCCCATCGATAAATAACGGCGTGCGGCCGAAGGGTCTTGCCGGTCCCGCGGGATCGGCAAGACCGCTGGGTCCACCCTGAGGAGAACGCTTTTTATGGCGACGACGAGCGACCGGAAATTGGCCGAGCAGTACCCCCTGTTGAGCCTCATCGGGAACACGCCCCTGGTTCCCATCCGCCTGTTCGAAGAGACTTGTCCGGACGTGCGGGTGCTGGCCAAGGCGGAGTTCATGAATCCCGGCG
>JASLXW010000680.1 GCA_030740135.1 Nitrospinota bacterium | reverse complement strand
GGTCTCGGCTTCCACCCCGCCGAGGCCATGACGCCCAGAACGACCGCCATCGTGCCGATGTAGATGAAGACCGTGGGCCGCTCTCCCAGAAAGAGGACGGCCAGGGCCACGCTGAAGACGGGCGCGGAGGCGGAGATCACGGCCGCCCGGGCGACGCCGACGCGGCGCATGCTGAGGTAGAAGAAGAACATCCCCAA
The DNA here is from genome assembly GCA_030740135.1 of Nitrospinota bacterium. The sequence continues at coordinate 1,361 of JASLXW010000680.1, read as the reverse complement.
CCCGAGCTGGGAGACGCCCACCAGGAGGAACCAGAAGACACCCGCGGCGTTCAATTTCAGGCCCGGGAGGACCCACGGCATGGCCGCGGCGTAGCAGGCCCCGACCAGGAAGGAAAGGGCGACCGCGCCCGCATAAGGGGTCGAGGTGCGGACCCCCGCCCCCATCAAGGTGTCGCTGACGGCGAAGGCCAGAGCGGTCAGAAGAGCGAGAACCTCGGCAGAGAAAAAAAACAACTTTGCAAGCTCCCCGGAATCAAGTAACGTTGACGGCCCGAACCAAAACCCGCGGGACGCGGCGCCACGAGGGTCGCCGCGCCGGGAATTCCACCTTATAGCAGAATTCCACCTTCGCCCAAAACGCGAACCCGAAAAAGGGGTCCAGGATGAAAAGACGAGCCTTTCTTCAAAAGCTCGGGACCGCCGCCGCCGCGGCCGCCGCCGTCTCCTATCCGGGAAAATCCACGCACGCGGCCGTCCGCATTCGCTGGAGGATGGTCATGAGCTGGCCGCTCCATTTCCCCATCCTCGGGGAATCCATGGACCGCCTGGCGGCGGACGTAGCGTCCATGAGCAAGGGGCGGTTCACCATCAAGGTGTTCGGGGGGGGCGAGCTGGTTCCCCCCCTGGGCGTGTTCGACGCCGTGAGCGCCGGGACCGTCCAGATGGGCAACGGCGCGGCCTACTACTGGAGCGGCAAGGCGCCCGCGGCGGCCTTCTTCACCAACGTCCCCTTCGGGATGAACGCCCAGCAGACCAACGCCTGGCTTGACCCAGGCGGCGGACTGGACCTTTGGCGCGAGCTGTACGCGCCCCATCGCCTCGTCCCGTTCGCCGTGGGGAACTCCGGCGTCCAGATGGGCGGCTGGTTCCGCAAACCCCTCGAGGGCGTCGGAGACATCCGGGGCCTCAAGATGCGGATGCCGGGCCTGGGCGGGAAGGTCTTTTCCAGGGCGGGCGGCACGGTCGTCCTCCTGCCCGCGAGCGAGATCCTCCCGGCCCTCGAGCGCGGCGTCATCGACGCGACCGAGTGGGTGGGCCCCTACCTGGACGCGCGGCTCGGTCTTTACCAGGCGGCGAAACACTATTACTACCCCGGCTGGCAGGAGCCCTCGGCCATCGTCGAGATGACCGTGAGCGCGAAGGCCTGGAAATCCCTTCCCCGGGACTACCAGGCGATTGTGGAGACCGCCGCCGGCAACGTCAACGGTTGGGCCCTGGCCGAGTTCGACGCCCGCAACGCCCAAGCCTTGAAAACGCTGGCGGACAAACACGGGATCAAGCCCAAGCGGTTTCCGGACGACATGCTCAAGGCGTTTCGCAAGAACTCGGAAGAGGTGCTCGACGAAATGACCTCGAAGGAC
>JASLXW010000067.1 GCA_030740135.1 Nitrospinota bacterium | reverse complement strand
CGAATCTTGGCCAAAACACCAACCCATCGGAGTTTTTCCGCAACCTGCTATCTTTCACTACCGCCGAAAGTGGAACGGCGTCAGCGTGACCGTAGATCCCCGCCGCACGCGCCGACCGGAACCGGGGTTCTGCCGGGCCACGGTCCCGCTCTTTCTGCGCTTCCGCGTGGTGACCTGCCCCGTCACACGGGTGCGGAGACCTCGTCTCTTCAGCGCCCTCTGAGCGTTCGGCAACCGCTGGCCCAGAACGTTGGGAACGGTGACCTGACCCCCTGTGCCTCCGCAAGCGTCGCGAACAACGGGGCGCTCAGGAAAACGAGGGACAGGCACATCATCAAAAAGAATCTCGAAAATCGGCCGGCCTCCCTGCAAGACTTACCCATGACGGCTCCTTTCCTGCTTGTCAACTTCCGACCTTCCAGCCCCTTCAAACACTCTCCGGAACTGGAAACCCTGAATACCAAGGCTTTTCGCCTCCCTAACTCCCTACCGATGATTTCCGATTCGTTAAAACCCGCGACAGACGGGCCCCCAACGCCCTGCTAAAATCATCAGCCTCGCCCTCGATTTGACACCATGGAGCGGGATTAAGGTCTCGAGAAAATCCCCTCTCGGCCCTTTTGCGCCAATTCCGAGAGCATTGGACTCTACAAGAGATTGGTGAGGAAAAACCCAGATAACCATAATGCTCTTGCTCTTCGCGCATCGGGGCCGCAAGAACCTTGTGCTCCTTCCGGACCCCGTCAGGACGGGGTGCCGTCGACTCGTCCGGGGTCCGCCCACTCCGATTACTGGGGCAGGCACTGACCACAGATCAATGGGCCGGCTCAACCGCATCACATCTCAACGATAACGCGTTCTTCCAAAAAAATTATCGCATCTTTTCTCAGGACCGCACGCGCACAAGAAACTCACAAGTCTAAACAACATCCTGTTCAGAATGTCTGTGTCAATCTGTGGATGACCTCTTACGAACGCGTGGAATAACTTCCTCCGCGATCAGCTCGATTTCGGATTCCAGGTCTCCGCCAGGGGGGATCAAGGCCCAACATCCGAAGCGACGGACGCCGATGGCAGCGAATTTTGCAATCTGCGAGGCCACGTCCTCGGGCGTGCCGGCCCAGGCGAACGCGTCCACGAATTCCTCCGGCACCAGCGGACCCGCCTCGTACATCAACTCGTAATCGCGAACGGCGATCATCGATTCCAACTTGTCGGGCACTGTCAGGCCGCACCGCGTGACGAAGTCCCGGTTGGGGTAACTGGTCCAGAGCAGAAAGGCGATCATCTGCTTGACACCCTCGCGGGCCTTTTCGCGCTCCGGGTGTACGCAGGTGTCCACGCGCGAGATGATCTCGATGTCCTCGATGCGGCGTCCGGTCTTCTTCGCGCCTTCGGCCACGAGATCGATGGCCCGTCTTACGTCCTGCGCCCGGGCGAGGGTGGCCAGCATCGCGCCGTCTCCCACCTCCCCCGCCAACCCTAAGACCGCCCTGCCTCGCGTGGCGATGACGACAGGGATATCGGGACGGGATCGGTAGTGAAGACGTCCGGCCTTGCAACGGATCACCTCTCCCTCGACCGTGACAGTCTCGCCCCGCCACATCCCCCGCATGACCTCGATCGCCTCACGGATGGCCGTTGCGGGTTTCGCGCGCGAGACGCCCATCACGGGAAAACCGGCCCCGCCGGCCCCGATCCCCATGACCACGCGTCCGCCCGAAATCTCGTCTACGGTGGAGATGGCCGCCGCCGAAATACAAGGATGGACGCTGAAAGGGTCGACCAGGGCCGCGCCGATGCCAATCCTTTCGGTCTGAGCCGCCGTCAGCGTCATCGAGGCGATCATGTCCCACCCAAACTTTTCGTTCGAGTGCCAAAGCCGATCGAAGCCAAGGTCTTCGGCCATCTCGATGATTCCAATCCGCCGCTCGACGGGATAAGACGAAACCGTCCGCGAGCTGAACCCCAGGTCGAAGGTGATCTCCTTACGTGGCACGTAGCATTCTCCAATTGCCCTCAAGGGGATTTCACGGTTGACATGTCATTCTGAGCGTGGGTCAATCGACTCTCGACCCGCCCCGGAACGGCGCGATGACTTCCTCGGCGAACCACGCCATCTGCTCGCGCATTTCCTCGACCGTGTGGGAAGGGAACTGGATCGCCGTGATCTGGTCCACGCCGGCCTCATCCAGAAACGCGAGCTGCTCCATCACGCTGGCGGGGCTGCCGATCAGGTTGTTCGTCATGGCAAGGGCGGGATCGCGCCCGGAGTGCGTCAGCGACTTCCGGTGGGCGACCATCCCCGTTTTGCCGTACCCGGCCTGCGCCTCCTCCAGCGTCTTTCCCAGAAAGAGGGTCAACTGGATCGCCGCCTCCACCTCGGACGGCTCGCGCCCGGCCTCCTCGGTGAACTTCCGGAACAGCGCCACGCGCTCCTTGATCTCCGCGAAGGGCCTCCAGCCAGGCAGCCAGCCTTGTCCGTGCTTCGCCGCGCGCCGGATGACGTCGATGTTGTGGCCGCCCACGTAGATGGGAAACGGGTCCTGAACGGGTTTGGGCCGCATGGCGATGTCCCGGAAGGCGATGTGTTTTCCCTCGAAGGTCGCGTTCCGCTCGGTGAAAAGGACCCGCAGCGCCGCCAGCGATTCGTCCAGCAGGCCCCCCCGCCGCACATGCCTCATCCTCGGGCAGTTGGCGAGAAACTCCTCCCGATAAGCCCCGATGCCCACCGCCAGTGTCAGCCGGCCGCCCGTGAGCCGGTCCAGCGTGGCCGCCTGCTTCGCCAGCAGAACCGGGTCGCGCACCGGGACCATGATCACCGCCGTCCCCAGGCGAATCGTCTTTGTATGGGCGCCAACCGTCGCCAGTGTGATCAGAACCTCGTAGAAGTTGGGCGGTTCCGGGAACTCCTTTCGCACGTAAGGGGCCGGCGTGATGTGGTCGTTGCCGAAAACGCCGTCATACCCCAGCCTCTCCGCGTCCCGCGCCAGGGTGACGAACTCCTCCGGCCGGGCGAAGGGAATGGGATTGACCAGCCCTTCCGTGCAGGTGGGCAACTGGACGCTAAATTTCAATCGAAATCACCCCCTCTATCCGCAGGCGGTTTCAGCCAAAGCGGGAATTCCCAACAACCCCGGGCCGTCTCTCTTCGTTCAATCATCCCTTCGGGACGCGGACACCGGACGGCTGGACACTTGATCGAGGCAAACCGCCGTACAGGCGTCAAGGATGGCAGCGGTGTCGATCCGGTAATTCCTGTAAAGCCCTCCCAGGTCGCCGCTCTCGCCGAAATGCTCTACGCCCAGCGCCCGCATTTTATGGCCGTGCACTGAGCCAAGCCAAGCCACCGTGGCGGGGTGTCCATCGAGCACCGTGACAATCCCGGCGTCCGCCGCCAGTGGAGAGAGCAACCGCTCGATGTGCGAACGTGCATACTTATTTCCGGACTGGCGCGCCTGTTCGGCGGCGTTCCAACCGGCGTTCAACCGGTCCGCGGATGTCACCGCAAGAAGGCCGGCCTCGGGTACGTCATCCAGGATCTGGCGGTGCGCCTCGATCGCCTCGGGCGCCAGCGCCCCGGCGTAGGCGATTACGACCTCCGCACCATCCGCCGGCGGCTTCAGCCAATAACCGTCGTTGATGACAGCCTCTCGCGTTTCTTCGGTCATCACACGATCAGGCTGATTCAGGGACCGGGACGACAGCCGCAGGTAGACGGACCCCCCTTCAATATCACGTAGCCAGTTGGTCTCTGACCGCCCGTTGCCGTCTCGCTGGATGTACTCGAGCGACCATTCCATTACGGCCGCCAGTTCATCGGTGAAAGCCGGCTCGAAGGCGGCCAGCCCGTCCTGCGCCATGCCGATTAGGGGAGTGGCGATAGACTGGTGGGCGCCCCCTTCCGGCGCCAGGGTGATCCCCGACGGCGTCGCGACCAGCAAGAAGCGGGCGTCCTGATAACAGGAATAGTTCAGCGCATCCAGGCCGCGCTGAATGAAAGAATCGTACAAGGCGCCAACCGGGAGCAGCCTGGCGCCAAAGAGGTCATGGGACAGTCCCAGCGCAGCCAACAGCAGGAACAGGTTGTTCTCCGAGATGCCGAGCTCGACATGCTGACCCTTCGGAGACTGCTCCCACTTCAGCGCCGAACCCACGTCTTCGTCCCGGAACACGTCGGCATGCTGTTGGCGGTGGAAGACTCCTCGCAGGTTGATCCATCCGCCCAGGTTGGTGGACACTGTCACATCAGGAGAAGCGGTCACAATCCGCCTGGCCAGTTCGTCGTCTCTGCGCGCAACCTCACTGAGAATTCTGCCGAACGCGGTTTGCGTAGACACCCGTTTTCCCGCCGGCGTCGGGAGCTTGCCGACCGGAATCACCGTACGACGGCCATCCTTCGGACCCCGCTGGTTGAAGGGAACGGCCTCCAGGAATCGGCGATACGCTTCGCTGTCCATATCCAGGCCGGAGGTCGGATTCCATTCCTCGCCTTCGGGAACGCGATGGAGTTGTCGGAACGAGGACATTTGGTCGATGGTCATCAGGCCCGCATGGTTGTCCTTATGACCCGCAAGCGGAAGTCCAAAACCCTTGATCGCATAGGCGATGAAGCAGTGCGGCGTGTCGTCCTCGACACGATGGAACGCCTCCAGGATGGCTTCCATATCATGCCCGCCGAGGTTGGTCATCAGTTGTTGCAGGCTCTCGTTATCATGAGATTCGAGCAGTTGCTTCAGACCGCGCGCGCCCTTCAGATCGCGGAGCAAATGCTCACGCCAAGCCGCTCCCCCTTTGAACGTGAGCGCGGAATATAGCTGGTTGGGACAGTCGTCGATCCAGCGCTTCGGCGCTTCACCCGCCGGGCCTTCGAACGCCGCCTGCAAACGCTTGCCGTACTTGAGGGTCACAACCTTCCAGCCGACCGATTCGAAGAGATCCTTGACTCGCCGGAAATGGAAATCCTTGATGATCGCGTCAAGGCTTTGCCGGTTGTAATCGATGACCCACCACAGATTGCGGACGTCTTGTTTCCACCCCTCCAGCAGGGCCTCATAAATGTTGCCTTCATCCAGCTCGGCATCGCCGAGGACGGCAACCATACGCCCCGTCGGGGGGTCCGGTCCGGCCAGGCGATGGAGGCGAACATAATCCTGCACCAGCGATGCGAACAACGTGACACCCACCCCAAGACCGACAGAGCCCGTCGAAAAATCGACCTCATCGGTGTCTTTGGTCCGCGAGGGATAGGCCTGGGCGCCGCCCAGGCCACGGAAATTTTCCAACTTTTCCTTCGTCTGATTCCCAAGCAGGCATTGGATCGCGTGGAAGATAGGCGACGCATGGGGTTTTACCGCCACGCGATCCTCAGGGTTCCGAACGTTCATGAAGAGCGCTGTCATCAAAGTGGCAACCGAAGCCGAAGATGCCTGGTGACCGCCGACCTTCAGCCCGTCGCCCGTGGGCCGTAGATGGTTGGCGTTGTGAATCGTCCAGCAGGCCAGCCACAGAACCTTTCGCTCGATCTCTCTCAGACACCGAAACGTTGTTCCGGAGGGGAGATTCGAACCCGCATTCCCGGTCCGGACCCCTTTTTCGATCATTTCCCTGGACATCTTGCCTGAACCTCATTGGGAAACCGGACGCCGAATTTCATGTTATTACCTCCCGCCGCCGATGAGTCGCATGCCGAAAATCAGCTTCATCATGGCAAGCACAAGCCGTCATGATCCGTAGGCGTAGGCGTCGCTCAGCGTGCCCAGCAGAGCCTTCAAGTCCCCCCGCACAACGGGGATCTCGCCCAGGCGACCCTCCGTCGCCGCCGGGTCTTTGAGGCCGGTTGCCGTCAGGACGGCGACAACGGTGTCGCCCTCCCCGATCCGGCCTTCCGATCTCAGGTTCCGAATCGCCGCCAGCGCCGCCAGGGAGGATGGCTCCGCGTAAATCCCCTCCCGCGCGCCCAACTCCGCCTGAAGCGCGAGGAGGTCTTCGTTCTTCGCGGTCGAGGCCAAGCCGTCCGACGCCCTCAGCGCGTGGAGCGCCTGATAGGTGCTCTGGCCAACGTTGATGGACCCGGCCGCCGAAGGCGAGGGGGGAGTCCGCGGGGGGATGGCGTCGACGCCCTCCCGCAGCGCGGCCTCCAGGGAGCCCGCCGTCTCGCCCGCGACCATCCGGGGGCGCGAAGTGATGAACCCCATCTCCGCGAACTCGCAGAACCCCTTCCAGATCCCGAAAATCGCGTCCCCGTAGGCCACCGGGAAGACGCAGAACTCCGGGGCGCGCCAGTCGAGCTGCTCGCAGACCTCATAGGCAATCGTCTTGTAACCGTCCACACCGTAGCAATTGCTCCCGATGGGCGGACCGAAGAAGGGCGAGGTCGGATACCACCCCAGGTCGCGGATGGCCGCCTGGAGAAGCGTCCACCGGTCCTCCTTCTTCTCGGTGGCGACGGCCATCGCGCCGTAGGATCGGATCTGCGTCACCATCGCCGACGCGGCCCCCTTCACCGTCAGGACCACGCACGGCAGGCCCTTCCGGGCCGAATAGGCCGCCGCCGCCGCGCCCGCATTCCCCGTCGAGCTGACCCCCACCGTCTCGGCCCCGAACCGCTCCACCATGCCGAGGGCCGTGACCGCCAGGCGGTCCTTGAACGACCCGGTGGGGTTGCGGGTCTCGTCCTTGAGATAAAGTCCGGGAACACCGATGTGCGCGCCCAGGCTCGGGCAATGTACGAGGGGCGTCATCCCCTCGTCCAGTGAGGCGACATCGTCCAAATCGGCGGGCAGGAGATCGTGATACCGCCACATGTTGAGGGGGCGGCCGGCCAGGGCCTCTTTGCGGAAAGCGCTTCGAATGCCCGCGTAATCGTACGCGGGCGTGAGGTTCGACGGGGCCTCGGCCGCGCAATGGGGACAGCCGTCGAATCGCGCCTCTACCGGAAAAGAAGCGTCGCATCGGATGCATTTCAGGCCGGTCAGGAAGCTCACAGTTCTGGTGTCCGGGTGTTCAGGTGCCGAGGATCTCGAGGTTCCGGCTCATCGCCGTCAGTCGCCGGCAGCCGTCCTCGGTGACGAGGACCGTATCTTCCACCTGGAGGCCGCCCATGCCGAGCTCGTAGTAAGGGGCCTCGACGGCGAGGACCATGCCGGGCGTTAGCGGCGTGCGGTCGCCGGGCGCCAGGCGGGGGCCGTCGTACCCGCCCAGGGCCAGTCCCATTCCGTGGCCGACGTGCTGGCGGTTGTAGTGGGGAATCCCCCGCCGGCGGACCTCCTCCATCGTGGCGCTGAAAATTCCGTCTCCCGTCGCGCCCGGCTTGACCATCCCCAAGGCCCGCTCCTGTCCGGCGAGGAGGGCGTCGTAGTAGGCCGCGGCCTTGTCCGCCGGCTTTCCGAATGAGAAGGTCCGCGCGGTGTCCGAAAGATAGCCTCGGTAGACGCATCCCACGTCGAAGCGGATCAGGTCCCCCTTCCCGAGCTTGTCCTCGGGGAAGTTGTACATCCCCAAAGCCCCGCTCCTTCCGAATCCCACGTGGGCCATATTGGGACGCCCACCCCGCTTGACCTGACCCACCTCGAAGGCCAGGGCCATCTCGCCTTCCCCCAGGCCCTCCCTCGCCAGCGAGACCGCCTCCCCGATGGCCGCCTCGGTGATCCCGACGGCCTTTTCGAGGCGCTCGATTTCAAGGGGGGTCTTGATCATCCGAATCTCGCGGAAGACGGCCGTCGCCGGCCGAAGCGCGAGCCCGGGCAATTCCCGCTCGATCTTCGGGACGAGCGCGGGGTCGAGACCCCGCTCGTCGTACCCCACCGTCCCCTTCCCCAGCCCCGCCGAGGCGAGAATCGAGACAACGCCCTCCTGGAACGAGCCCACCGGCTCCAGGTCGATCCCCAGGGTCTTGATCCGTTCCTCCCGATCGGTAAGGGCGGCCGTCTCGTCCAGCTCCCGGTAGAACGTTCCGTACGTCGCGACGCCGGCGGGGCGGACGGGGGAGTCTTCCAGGTAGTCCACCTCGCTCCGGGGGATCACCACCCAGGGGCGATCCAGGCCCTTCAAGGGAGCGGCGGCGGCCAGGTCCCCCTGCCTCCACACGCCGGAAAGGTAGAATACGTTCGGGATGTTCGTCGCGGCCAGCAGTCCGTCCAGACCTTTTTGGGACAGGACCCTCTGAGCGCGGGGGACGTTGATGATCACGCTGAGCCCGCTCCGTTCCGCCTTGGATTTTCCAAAGATTCCGACGGGGGATTATAGATGAGTTTGATTCCGGTTTGCCAATCGACAGGGAGATCGCGACTGAAATCTCCATGACCTTTATAATCGCACCAGGGTCATCCGCCCCGTCCCGCCGGAAGGAGAGAAGAGAATGAGCCCGACTTTCGACCACATCGGACTGGCGACGCTGGATCTCGAGCGATCCATCGCGTTTTACGAGGACGTGATGGGCTTCGGGTTTTCCAGCCGAAGACGCCCGAGCGACGGCCGCGAACAGGCCGTTTTCCTGATCGGAGAGGGGATCCTCGTTCTGTTCCAAAGCCCCTCGGAAAATTACGTGGAAAAGGCCCGGCGCGTGCGGTCGGGAATGCACCACCTCGCCTTCGCCCTGGAACCCGAGGAATACAACAGGGTGATCGAACGGTGCGAGGCCGCCGGGGTCGCGATCATGCGTCAGGCGATCAACTCAGGCGCGCAGGGAATGGGGCTGGCCACTTACTTTTACGACCCCGACGGGAATGACATCGAGATCAAGAAGTACGACGGGATCCCCGACGGGTTCGAGGGTTTCACGGCCGAGGGCTACCACCTCTGAGAGGACCAAGACGCGCGCGACCCCCGGCCTTCCGAAACGCTTGAGACTTCCCTGAAGGTCGCGGCGGCGCCCTGAACGAGAGTGAGACATGTCGAAAGGGCTGGACAAGCTCAACGAGCAGCTCACGGCCCACATGGAAGTGATCCTCCGCTGTACGGTCGAATCCGGGAAGTACGGCCGACTCCTTCTGGCCTCCCCGCCGGCGTCCCGCTATCCGTACGTCTACCCCCGGGACGCAAGCTGCGCCGTGCAACTTTTCCGCCGGCTGGCCGGCTCGGACCGCGGCTACGGCGTAGGACCGGAGGCCTTCGAGTTAATGAAGTCGATGGCCCACTTCATGAAAGATGTGGTTTCCGAAGACGGCAACTGGGGCCAACGGTACAACCTGGAAGGCGAGGACAAGAGCCTTTACAAACAGGAAGACAACGTCGCTCACGGGGCGGCCATCATCTGCAATTATCTCCTGACCGCCCACCGGTTGAAACAACCCGTCGACGATCTGGAAGGGCTGCTCACCGCCATCGAAAAGGCCCTGCGCCATGCGCTTCGTGAATTCTACCAGCCGGAGCTGAACCTGTTTCAGTCCACCACGTCCATCCACGAATCGGCGATGGAAGAAGGCTACACGTGCTGGGTGAACTTCGCGCTCCTGTACGCGTTCTCGTTGGCGAACGAAGTGGCCAACAAATTCGACCAAGAGGGCCGGATCTCCCGTGATCACCTCAGCTTCCGAAAAGACTTTCTGCATTCCGTCAACAAATTGTTCATGTCCGGGAACCGATACGTCCGCCGCGTCGATCCGCAAGGACACATGGACTTCCGGCCGGACTTCACCTTGCTGAGCCCGTTTTTCTTCGGTTTTCTGCATTACCGGAACGAGATGGAGAGAAGCGTCGACTTCCTGGAGAAACAGTTGTGGGATCCCCAATTCGGGATGATCATGCGCTACCTCCCGTTCAGCCGGGACTTTACCACCCACGTCCACGCGGGCAACGGCCCCTGGCTGCAATACACGGCCATCCTGGCCCAATTCCACTACTGGAACGGAAACACCGAACGGGGCGACGCGCTCCTGGCCGCCATCGACGCGTACAGGAATGAAAAAGGCGAGATCCCCGAGCACCTGTCCACCTGCGCCCGGTTCGAGGCGTTCACGAAAACCGAATGGAAGACCGGCCTCGGCTTCGACAAGGAATTCGACAAACACATCCTCCTGGAGGGCGTGGACTTCGACAAGATCCTCGAGGAAGCCAACAACATGGCCGCGGCCTATCGGGAAACGGGAAGCCGGTGCATGTTTAAGGATGCAACGCAAGCGGAAGGGGGCTACATCCAATTCGCCACCCCCCTGATGTGGTCGCACGTCGAGTACGCGCGCGCCCTCCTAGTCCGGGACAAAGACTGGTGGAAGGTCGCCTGACACCCCGGATTTCCCACAACGAAGCGGCTTGGCCGACGATCAACGCGCCCATCATTCTTGACCGCCTATGCGGCCCTACGCTAAATTGCTCCATTGGGTGACATGCGCATCGGACATCGTCGCGGCTCCATGACACCGCGCGGAAACCCGCCGAAATGACGAACCGGAAATCCCTGGAATCCCACGGTTCTTGTCCCGCCCCCCGGGCGGACGCACCGGACGGCGAAAGCGGAGACTGCCGTGAAGCTGACGCTGAATTCCTTCCCGGTCGATGAAGTCGAGGATTCCCGAAAAACGGCCCTCGACGGCCGCCGGCTGCGGGTGAACCGGGCGGAGATGCGCGACCTCCTCCTCGAGGATGAGCGGCTCATCTCCGCGGCGATCGACTTCGCTCATCCGGGCGAATCCTGCCGGATCATCAACATCCTCGACATCTTCGAACCCCGAATCAAGGCCGAGGGCGGCGGCGAGACTTTTTCCGGAATCCTCGGCCCCGCGAAGCTCGCCGGCAGCGGGACGACGAACGTCCTGCGGGGGATGAGCGTCGTGACGTGCGGCCCGTTGGACGGGGCGGAGGACGCCTTCCTGGACATGACCGGCCCTTGCGCGGAGCTCAGCCCGTTCGCGAGTCTCGAAACGGTGGTCGTGCGCCTGACTCCCGCCTCCGGCCTGGACCGGGGCGGTTTCGCGAGGGCGGCGGTCGAGGCCGGCGTGAGGGCCTCCGGCTACCTGGGCGAGACCACGCGGTCCGGGACGCCCAAAAGCTCGGAGCGCTTCGAGCAAAATTCGCTGTCCGGATCAAACGGGCGCGACGATTCCCTTCCCAGGATCGCGTACGTCTATCCCATCTACTCTCAGGGCGACGCCCGAGACATGCTCCTTTACGGGAGAAACACGCGCGACCTGATCCCGACGCTCATCCACCCCAACGAGGTGATGGACGGGGCCGTTGTCTGGGCGGGGTTCTGCCGACCCGCCAAGAATGTGACCTACAACCACCTGAACCACGGCGTCATCCGGACGCTCTACGGGGCTCACGGGCGCTCCATCTTCTTTGCGGGCGTCATCGTGACGAACCACCCCAAACTGTTCTCCGACAAGGTCCTCCACGCGGAGATGACGGCCCGTTTCGCGACCGACGTCCTCGCCGCGGACGGGGTCATCGTCACGAAGGATTCCGGCGGCCAAGCGGACCCCGACTTGATGCAGATCTGCGAGAAGTGCGAGGAGCGGGGCGCGAAAACCACCCTTCTGACCATGGAAGCGGCCGGAGACGGCGGCTCTTCGGCGGGCGCGCTGGTGGACGCGAGCCCCTGGGCCGACGCCATCGTCGCCGTCGGAAACACCGTCGAGGAGGTCCGACTCCCCCGGATGGAGCGCATCCTGGGGGGCGACCGCCTCAAGGACTTTGAACAGGACCCGCGCGATCCCGTCGAGGTCTGTTTCAACAAGGTCCCCGGCGCCATCAGCCTGTTCGGCGACAACCGTCTCGCCGCGCTAGAGGTCTAACAGGTTGCTGAAAAGCTCCATTTTTCACTTGTCTGTTGGGATCGTTGGTGTACGCTACGCGCGGACCTTTTCTTAGGGGAGGTGAGGAATGCGCGGAGACGACCTGCAGGCAGGCGCCATGTTCAGCTACATTTCCCCCGAGCAGCGGGTTCCTTTGGACCACCCCTTGCGGGGGATCCGGGAGATGGTGGACCGAGCGCTCACCCGGTTGTCGGCGCGCTTTGAGGGGCTTTATTCCACGACGGGTCGTCCCTCGATTCCCCCTGAGAAGCTGCTGCGGGCGCTTTTGCTGCAGGTGCTCTACACGATGCGCAACGAGCGGATGCTCATGGAGAAGCTGGACTACAACCTGCTCTTTCGCTGGTTCGTGGGCCTGAACCTGGACGACCCCGTTTGGGACGCGACGGTGTTCACAAAAAACAGAGAGCGCCTGCTTC
>JASLXW010000679.1 GCA_030740135.1 Nitrospinota bacterium | reverse complement strand
GGTGGGGAGAAAGGCCAGGCTTCCCGCCTTTAGCCCCTATTCCCTCCGCCACACGTTTGCCAGCCAACTCCTTGCCGCGGGCGTCCCCCTCACCTACGTATCGGCCCAACTCGGCCACAAGAACCCCGCCACCACGCTCCGCTTTTACGCGAAGTGGATACCCCAGGACGGCAAGCGTTTCGTGGACTTGCTGGACCAAAACCCGGGATGGATGGCACCAGTCGACGGCACCAGGCCAAAAATAAAGGGGCTGCAAACGCTGCAACCCCTTTTAAATCAATGGAGCCGACGGGCGGATTTGAACCGCCGACCTACTGATTACGAATCAGTTGCTCTACCCCTGAGCTACGTCGGCCTGAGATTCGGCGGGTGGTGAATCGACCAAGAGTCATCTCCGCCGGGGCGCTCAATCGCAAACGAAACAAACCGCTGGTTAATTTAGTCCGGCGTCCAATTCCCGTCAACAACGGTTGCGCCTCCGGATAGTGGTGATGCGGACCCTCCCCCGCCCGATCCCTTGTCAACCCTTCCTCGAAGCGTAGATCATGTTACAAAGGGTTCCCCGAGGGAATCCCAACCTCTGCTGAACCGGACGGTGAGCGCGGGGGGGTCTTTCAGGTCCGCTTGCCGCCAATCCGCGCTGGAGGAACCCGGAACGTTGAAGTCACCCATTCACGAAACTCATGTGAAGCGGGGCGCTGTCATGAGTGCCTGGGACGGCTGGGAGCTTCCCGCGCATTACGGTGACCCCCTGGCGGAGTATTGGGCGGCCCGAAGCGGCGTCATCCGGACGGACCGCTCCCACCGGACCCAGCTCCGTCTCGTCGGCGAAGACCGGCTGAAATTCCTCCAGAACATCCTCTCCAACGAAGTCGCCTCCCTTCCGCCCGGCCGGGGCGCGTATGCCGCGCTCTTGACGGCGACGGGGAAGATGGTCGCCGATTTTCGGGGGGCCATCCTTTCGGAGTCGGTCCTCCTCGACGCGGAGGCCCGGTGTCGGGAAAGCGCCTTTTCTCATCTCGACATGTTCAACCTCGGCTATGACTGCGAGATCACGGATGAAACGGAAGACTTCGGGATGGTGACACTGGCCGGCCCCAAGAGCCGGGAAGCGGTCCGGGAAGCTTTGGGTCAAGGGCCGGACCTCGACAAGAATTATGAATGCGTGGAATTCGACTGGGAAGGCGCGAGGACGATCATGGCCGCGACGGATCGCCTGGGGCCGCCCGCGATCGACCTCATCGTTCCGGCCGGGAACCTGCCGCCGCTTTGGGACGCCTTCGAGGCCGTTCCGCCTTCGGGATTTTCGGCCCTGGAGGCGCTCAGGATCGAGGCCGGCGCGCCGCGGTTCGGCGCGGACATGGATGAATCGGTCAACCCCATGGAAGCCGGTCTTCTGAACGCCCTCGACTTCGACAAAGGCTGCTACGTCGGTCAAGAGGTGGTCGCCAAGATCGAATCGCTGGGCCACGTTAACCGGAGCCTTGTGGCCCTCCACATTGAAGGCGATACGCCGCCCGAAACCGGCGCCGCAATCTTCGAAGACGGCAAGAAGGTCG
>JASLXW010000678.1 GCA_030740135.1 Nitrospinota bacterium | reverse complement strand
AGACGTGAATGGGTTCCCCCCCTGCTCTCGGTCATCCTCACCTACATGATGATCTACGCCCTGCTCCACGTCCGCAACCGCTACCGGGTACCCGTTCTGCCCCTGGTCTTCGTGCTCTCCGCCGGCGGCTTCTGGTTCCTCTACGACCTCATCAGAACATCCGTTCAGAAGAAACTCCCGTCCGGCAACGGGACCTCCCGGCTCTCTTCTCAGAGCGACGTCTTCTCCCCTCCCCGTCTCGGCGAGGACGAGGGCGAAACGGTACCCAGGCAAGCGTTAGGTAGCGCGGCGGGGGAGAGATCGTGACCCCTCACGCCCAACAGGTACAGACTCGCTTCAGCGAGGAAGCCCAGAACTGGAGCGGTCTATATCAGCAGACACACTCCACTTCCATCTACACCCACAACCTTCAGCGCAGAAAACAGTACGCGCTGGGGCTCTTGGAGGGCGTAGAAGGCCGGGTGCTTGAAATCGGATGCGGCAGTGGAAACGTCATCCGCTCCCTTCCGGCGAAAAACGGTACCAGAGCTTTCGGCGCCGACTTCTCGATCGACATGCTCCGGCAGGCAAGCCTGAACGTGAATAGCCGTGGGGGGGCGCTCCCCTTGCTCGCAGCCGATGCGCACAGCCTGCCATTTGCGGACGGCGTCTTCGACGCAATTCTCTGCCTGGGTCTGCTCGAATATATCCCCGATTACAACCGCGTGCTGACCGAGTGCCGTCGCATCCTGCAGCCCGGGGGTCAGCTCGTTGTCTCCGTACCAAACATCGCGTCTCCCTTCATCAAGATCGACGATCTTGGCTTCGGACTAAAAAACACCGTCACGCGCGCCCTCCCTTCGGGGGTCAGGCGCTGGATCAAAGCCCGGTTCCTGGGGCGGCGCGACAAACCCTATTTCAACCACCGAAAACTTCGCTTCAACCCCGAGGCATTTACGGAGCGGCTCGATCGGATCGGACTTCGAGTACAGGAGACCCGCTATCACACCTTCGGATTTGGCCTTTTAAATGGGGTCGGTCTCAACATCCGGTTGTCCGAGCATCTCGAGTCCCATATTCACCGCAGCACACCCATGGAGAAATTCGGATGGACATGTATCCTGAAAGCGATCAAAGCGTAGCCGCGGCGTCCCTGCCCGAAACACCGGACCGTCCGGCTTCGCAAATTGGCTTCGTCAGCATCGTCATCGCCGCCTTCAACGAGGAAGACGGCATCGCCCGGACCATAGAGGACGTGCGAAGAACCATGTCCGAATCGACGCACGACTACGAAATCATCATCGTGGACGACGGCTCTGAAGACAAAACGGCCGAACGCACCCGTCAGGCCGGGGCCCGGTTAATACAGCACGACATGAACCGGGGCTACGGCGCCAGCCTCAAAACCGGCATCCGCGCCGCCAAGGGAGACTGGATCGTCATCACCGACGCCGACGGCACCTACCCCAACGACCGCATCCCGGACCTCCTGAAGTATGCCGGCGAGAACGACATGGTGGTCGGCGCGCGCCTTGGAGGCGCTTCAAAAATTCCGCTCATCAGGCGGCCGGTCAAGTGGTTGCTG
>JASLXW010000677.1 GCA_030740135.1 Nitrospinota bacterium | reverse complement strand
AATTCACCTCCCAACCCCCGATGATGGACCACGAGCTTAAATAATATTTATATATATAAATTTGGACATAATCAAACAGCCGGGTTTATGGCGAGCCCGGAGGTCCCGCCCGTCATCCCCCCGCGAAGGAGATCATCAGCGCCAGCTCATCGCCGTCCCGAAGGATCCGCCTCAGACTTCCGTCCCGGCTGACCTGGGCGCCGTTGACGGCCACGAAAATGTGGGGCTCGAGGTCGCCGTCGGCGTCGAACAACTCCTTCTCCAGCGCGGGGTGATCGGTCTCGAGGCGCTCAAGGACCCGGCGGACGGTTTCTTCCCCCTCGAACGAAAGCTCCAGCCGCTCCGCGCCCACGGCGTCTTTCAGCACGCTGGTCAATGTGACTTGGATTTTCATCGGCAAACCACGAGGCTCACGCGAGGGCGGGGCGCGGGTCGGCCGACGCTTTGCCCCCGCATCAACGGTTTTTCCGCACCCTGCGGGCCTTCAGCTCGAAGCGCGGAAGAGAGCCCGGCTCGGCCGGGGTGATGAGCGCGCGGATCGTTTCAATGTCCTTTGCGAAGAACAACCCGCGCCTCTCTGCATGCCGCGATAAGGGTCCATGCCGCGCGCCCGCCCATCCAGGACAGGGCCGGACCCGTCCCGGGGCGCGGAGGCCCCGGACCGAGTTAATCGACCTTCGATTCGTCCCGGTACATCACCTTGTGCCGGCGGTTTTCAATCCAGTCCCGGATTTCCCCGTCCGATTTCTCACGCGAGGGATCGTAACGCCCCCAATGGAGGATTTCCTCCAGCGGCTTCTTTTGACGGACGTAGGGCTCCTTCCCCGGATGGCCGAAACAAAGAATGTCGATGACGTGAAGGACTTCGGGAACGTCCAGGATCGGCTTCAGGGCCTTCTGGGCCTTCTCCTGGCCGATGGCCGTGACCCACCGAGGAATACCCCAGGGCCGCGGCGGCCAGGTGCATGCTCATGACCGAGGCCGCCAGGCTCTGAAGCCGGATCCGCTGGGCGTTTTCCTGGTACATCCTGTCCAGGTCGCTTCCGTCGTTGAGGACGGGGAATGCGTTCACGTAGCGGTAATCGACGAGGGCCACGATCAGGCCGGGGGCCGTCTTCATGCCGCTGTAGTTGGGGGTGGGAAATCCCATCTTGAGCTTGGCGCGGGCCCGGGCCTCCTGGATAAAGTATTCGCCGATCTGTTCCTTGAGCTTGGGGTCTTCGACGACAATGTATTCCCAGGGCTGGGAATTGGCGCCCGAGCAGGCGTGGCGGCCCGCCTCAACGACCTGTTCGAAAACCTCCCGTGGAATCACCTCGTCCTTGAACTTCCGGCTGGTGTGCCGACGCCGGACGATTTCCAGATACCCGGAATAAAGATCCGCCGTCGTTCCCGTGGTGATGTCCTCTCTCCCTTGAATCGGCCGGCTGCGTTATCCAATCAAAATCCTTTTACAAATTACATCAGAGAAACGGGATTTCCCATTTCAACTTGGACGAGTCGGGGGCGCGGGCCCCCCCCCCGGCCGGGCCGGCGGGCGGGCGGGGCGGGGCCCGCGCCACCCCGACCCCGCCC
>JASLXW010000676.1 GCA_030740135.1 Nitrospinota bacterium | reverse complement strand
GGAATCCCCTTTTACTCGGATCTGGTGAATCTGGTCGACGGCTTTTGCCAAAAGGACCTCGCGTATCTGGCCACCGCATAAATTGGGGGGGGGGGAATCATATGGTTGAGTTGAAACTTGGACTGGAGGGGTTGGAGCCGAAAGAGGGCGGCCTGGTCGATACCCCTGAATTCTCGCTGGAGGACGTTCGCGACGGTCGTTGGGATTGGGACCGGGTGGTCAAGGGCTCGCACCTAACCAACTGCTGGTATCAGCAGGCCTGCAATTTCAATCTTTACGTGAAGGATGGCGTGGTCCTCAGGGAGGAACAGGCGGCTAACTATCCGCCACGAAATGACCCCAAGGCACCGGACTTCAACCCGAGGGGGTGCCAGAAGGGCGCCTGCTACGCGCACCGCATGTATGATCCGACACGGATCAAGTACCCCGTGAAGCGGGTCGGCGAACGCGGTCAGGGAAAGTGGAAGCGCCTCAGTTGGGACGAGGCCTTCACTGAGCTGGCCGATGCCATCATCGATACCGCCACCAAGGAAGGGCCGCAGGCCATCGTCCAATGCGGCGGCACCCGCGTGTCCAATGTTGGTAGTGAGGGGACGGGCCCGAACGCTTTTTTCATCGGGATGGGATCGCCCCTTTCCAACGTGACGGCGGACAACGGCGATGATCACCAGGGAATTGCCATCACCCTGGGGAAAGTGATCGTGGGGGACTCCGCCGACAACTGGTTTTACTCGAACATGATCCTCGTCTGGGGCGGCAATCCGGTCTATACAAACGTTCCCAACTATCACTTCATTGCCGAGGCCCGCTACAACGGCACGAAGGTGGTGACCATCTCTCCTGACTACAGCCCGTCGACGATTCACTCCGACCTGTGGGTGCCGGTCAATGTCGGCAGCGACGCTGCCTTGGCCCTGTCCATGTGCCAGGTCATCATGAGGGAGAAGTCTTTCAAGGAGGACTTTGTTCGCGAACAGTCCGACCTGCCGCTTCTCGTGGTGGAGTCTACTGGGAAGTATCTGCGCGAGAGCGATGTGAAATCGGGAGGGCGGGAGGACGTGTTTTACTTCTGGGACCAGTCCGCCGGGAAATTAACGGAGGCGCCGAAGAAAACCCTGGCGCTCAACGGCGCGGTGCCGGCCCTGGAGGGAAGCTATCAGGTCCAATCCCTCAAAGGATCCATTGCGGTGAAGCCGGTCATGGAGGTGCTACGCGCCCATCTGGACAAAAATTTTACTCCGGAGCAGGCGAGTCAGATTACTGGAGTGTCGCCCCGCCTGATCGAGCAGTTGGCGCGAGAGATCGCCGCCGCCAAGGGGGTCGTTAACATCAGCACCGCCAACTGGGGCAAATTCTACCACGGTGATCTCATCGAGCGAGCCATCCTCATGGTCTTTGTCCTGTGCGGCCATATGGGTCGCAAGGGGGCGACCTTCAGCGCCTTTCCCATGATGGGCCTGGATACCTCCCTCGGAGGATTGGAGAAACGCGGCGACCAGATCATTCTCTCCGCCGCGGGCGGGGACCCCCGCTTCGCCCAGTGGCGCGAAGAGGGCTACACCGACGAGATGATCCT
>JASLXW010000675.1 GCA_030740135.1 Nitrospinota bacterium | reverse complement strand
GCTGGAGAGCTTCAATCCCAGCGGTTCGGTGAAGGCGCGGCCCGCTCTGGCGATGGTGCTCGATGCTTGCAGACGGGGCGCCCTGCGACCCGGCATGACCCTGCTCGATGCTTCGTCGGGCAACGCGGGGATCGCCTACGCGATGATCGGGGCCATCCTCGAGCAGCCGGTTCTCCTCGTGATGCCGGAAAACGCCAGCGAAGAGCGCAAGAAGCGGATTCAGGCGCACGGCGCGAAGGTGAAGTTCACCGATCCCATCCTGGGGTACGACGAGGCCCTGCGCGAGGTGCACCGGATTTACGAGGCGGACCCCGACCGGTATTACATGGCGGACCAGTATAAGAACGAGAACAATTGGCGGGCCCATTACGACACCACGGCCGAAGAGATCCTGGCCCAGACCGAAGGCCGCATCACTCACTTTGTCGCGGGGGTCGGGACCGGCGGCACCATCACCGGCGTCGGCCGGCGCCTCAAGGAGTACGACCCCTCCATCGAAGTGGTCCTGGTGGTTCCGGAGGAATGGCCGGGCGTGGAGGGCCTGAAACCCCTTGGTTCGGGCTATATCTCGCCCGAGATCTTCGATGAGGGCGTTGCGGACCGCAGGGTTCCCGTTGGGATTGACAGCGCCTTGGATCTCTGTCAGCGGGTGGCCCGGGAAGGGCTGTTTGTCGGGCAGTCTTCCGGAGCCTTTCTGGCGGGCGCGGAGGTCTTGACGCGGGAGATGCGGGCGGGAACGGTCGTGACCATTCTGCCGGATATGGGAGAGCGGTACTTCTCGACGCGTCTTTGGAATTAGCCGGGTGGGAGATTCGGCCGCGCCGTCGCGGCGCCTGAAGACCAAAGGCCCATCAGGCCTTCCGAAGTTGAAGGGTCTCGCGGACGGTTTCGATCACCCGGGCGACGGAAAAGGGTTGCATCAGACTGAGATCGGCGTCGGAGGATTCGGGGAGATGTCCTCCATTCGGCGGATGGCCCCAGCTGGAGAAAAAGATCGCCCGGGGATCGGACGCGGTTCTCTGAATGATCCGGGTGAACCCCTCTCCGCCCATTCGCCGGTCCATCAAGATCAGGTCGAGTTTTTCCATGCTGTCTTCCAGGAGGGCGGCGGCCGCCTCCGCGTCGGGGGGCGCGATCACCTCATGCCCATCCATCCGCAGAACCCGTTCGAGCAGCTCGCGGACCTCGGCCTTTCCCGCAATCACCAATATCCTCGATGAGTCATCCGAATCGAAGGGCAGGAATTCCTGGAGCGAGATTCCTTCGAGCGGGAGATAGATGGAAACGGTCGTGCCGTGGCCGGGGACGCTTTTGAGATCGATTCGGCCGGCATTCCGCTCGACAATCGAGCGGACATTGGCGAGGCCCAGGCCCGTTCCATCTACGCCTTTGGTGGTGAAATAGGGCTCGAAAACGCGGTTTTTGGTGGTTTCGTCCATGCCGACGCCGGTGTCCGTGAACCGGACGACGAGCATTTCCTCCTCCACATCGGCGGAGATCGTCAGCGTTCCGCCTTCGGGCATGGCGTCCACGGTGTTGTAGATCCGCTCGGCGATCACCTCCCGGGTCTCGGCCTCATTG
>JASLXW010000674.1 GCA_030740135.1 Nitrospinota bacterium | reverse complement strand
GGACTTAAAATCCGTCTGAAGCCTTCCGGCGATCTCAAGCCAATCCCCATAAATCCCCGTTGTTGTTGGATTCCCGCCAAAACCCCTTTGTGCTGGTTGTGTGTCTGTGAGTGGGTTTGTGTGCCCTCAGAAGACACCTGAATAGACACCTGTTTTGGGTCCCCTATTCCCTCCCAGGCGAATGGGCGGGTCCCCCTGGCATCGTGCGATCTATATCTATGGGTCGTGGCCTATGAACCGGAGAACAAAAGGGCTAATCGCTAAACCCGACAGGGGGCAAGCCCCCTGGACCCCCCAAAGGGTAAAAGGGAGAAAGGGTAATCAAGGAGCCTTGGCGCAACGAAATCCCAGGAGGAATCTCCTGTCGACCGGTCGGTACCAGTCCCGGTCCGCCGCGCGGAACCTCGTTGGATAGTAGTCGTCCCACGAGCCGCCGCGAACCACGCGCAGGGTGCCCGTAGCAGGACCCTTCGGGTTGCGAGCCGGAGCATTTTGGTAGTAACGCTTCCCGTACCAATCCTGAACCCACTGCCACACGTTCCCTGACATATCAACCGCGCCATAAGGGCTTCGGTGGGTGTTGTACGTCCGGTCCACAGGGTGCGTCTTACCGCCGCTGTTACCATACCGAATCACCTTCGAGGGGTCCCACTGATTCCCCCAGGGATACTTCCGGCCGTCCACGCCGCGAGCCGCTTTCTCCCATTCCGCCTCGGTCGGAAGACGCTTCCCCACCGACTTGCAGTAATCCCGCGCCTGGAACCACGTAACGCCCACAACCGGCTTGCGGTCGCCGCTGAACTTCGAGCCGTAATCCTTCTTTGGCCTTCCAAACCTTTGGAACCGAGCGTTCGTCACCGGATACTTGTCGATGAAAAACTTGTCCAGGTAAACCCGACGCCGCGGCTTCTCATTCGAATAGCCGTCCTCGCTTCCCATGATGAACCAACCCGCAGGTACCTTGACCATCGTGTCCAGACCCTTGCCGATCTGTTGGGGCGTGCCGGGGCCGACGGTCTTGGTCTGGGCGAACAAAGAGGGGGCAAGAAGAACTGAGGCCAGAACGGCAATCAGGACGCTTCGCCAAAACCGCATGACGTGCCTCCATCAGGTGTGAAACGCCATTCAGCTTTCATGACTTCACAACAGGGGGATCATATCAGGTCGCGCCGTGAAAATTCAGGCAATGGGTCCCATCCGGATCAAGGCGAAGGGGCGGGTCCCCATGGCGTCGAGCGATCTACACATATGGATCGTGCGCTATGAACTCGAGGACAAAAGGGCTAATCGCTAAACCCGCCAGGGGGCGTGCCCCCTGGACCCAAAGGAACTTACGGACCTCCGCGAGTCCGTGATGTCCCTGGTTCGGAGTGATGATGCCCTTGTCGCTTTGCTTGAGGAGATGGGAATCCCACTCACGCCGCAAACCTCACCAGCCAGATAAGCCGATACGGGGACAGACCGGGCCTTTCCGGCAGCCTTGTCTTTCTGATATGCTGAAACCCGTCTCTTGGACACCTCAAATATGTGGGTGTACGCGAAAATGCGCGTTAGCAGAAAGAACATTCTTTTCCTTTCCCTTCT
>JASLXW010000673.1 GCA_030740135.1 Nitrospinota bacterium | reverse complement strand
GCCTGCATCACCGGGGCAGACGCGAAGAATTTTCAGCCCGTGAACATTCATTACGGTCTTCTGCCCCCCGTCCCCAAGAAAGGGTCCAGAGAGGACCGCAGGCGGCGGATCGACGACCGGGCGTTGAAAGAGCTGGATCAATGGCGGAAATGCCTGCCCTTCGACTGAGCGGCGCGATTCGCTCGTTCGAGCGATATCTTCGCCTGGAAAGGAACGTCTCCCCCCACACCTTGAGAAATTACCTGCGCGACTTGAAGGACTTCGAGATCTTCCTGCGGGCGGACGCGCGTCCCGACCCCGCGCTTGCCGAGATCGACCGCTTGGACATCCGGAGCTACCTCGCGCATCTTCACCGGCGCGGAAACCGGCCGTCCACCGTTTCCCGCAAGCTGAGTACGCTGCGCGGCTGCTTCCGCCAGGCGCACCGGGAGGGGTTTGCCGGGCCGGACCCCGTGTCGGGGATCCCGATGCCCCGGAAGGAGTCCCGCATGCCCCGAACGCTCACGGTGGACGAGACCTTTCGGGTGATGGATTCCCCGGCGCCCCGGCCGTCAACGAATCCGGCCCTCGCGATTCGCAACCAGGCGATGTGGGAAATGTTATACTCGACGGGTGTCCGCGTCAGCGAGTTGGTCGGCGCGAGTCTCGGCGCCTTGGATCTGGAGGAGGGGATGCTTCGCGTCCGCGGGAAGGGCTCCAAGGAGCGGCTCGTCCCGATCGGGCGCAAGGCCCGGGCCTCCCTCTCGGACTATCTGGAGGCCCGGCCGTCGCTGGGCGCGCGGGACGAAGGGGCGGACGCCCCCCTGTTCGTCAACCGGCGGGGAAAGCGGCTCAGCGGCCAGTGGGTCCGTGACCTGCTGGCGAAGCGCATGCGGGAGATTGGACTGCCCGGAAAGGCATCTCCGCACACCCTCCGCCACTCCATGGCGACCCATCTGCTGGAGGCGGGCGCGAACCTGCGGGACATCCAGGAGATGCTGGGGCACAGTTCCCTGTCGACGACGCAGAAATACACCCACGTGGCCGTGGACCGGCTTTTCGAGGTGTACGACAAGTCCCACCCGCGGGCGCTTCAGGGCCGGGGCCGAAGGCGCGGGCCTGCTGCGCGGCGGCCCGCAACGGAGGATGAGGGCGAGACATGATCCGCTCGACGACCATTCTCTCCATTCGCCGGGACGACCGGGTCGCCATGGCGGGCGACGGCCAGGTCACCGTGGGGCAGCAGGTCATGAAGAACCAGGCGTCGAAGATTCGCAGGCTCTACAAGGACCAAGTCCTCGCGGGGTTTGCCGGGGCGGCGGCGGACGCCCTCGCCCTGTTCGAGAAGTTCGAGGGCCGGCTGGACGAGTATCACGGAAACCTGCCCCGGGCCGCCGTCGAGTTGGCCAAAGACTGGCGGACCGACCGCGTGCTCCGGCGGCTGGAGGCCCTCCTGGCCGTCTCGGACCGGGACAACACTTTCCTCATCTCCGGGACCGGCGATCTGATCGAGCCGGACGACGGCATCGTGGCCATCGGATCCGGAGGGGCCTACGCCCTGGCCGCGGCCCGGGCCTTGCGCAAGCACACCGACCTCGGGGCGGAGGCCATCGCCCGGGAGGCCATGCTGG
>JASLXW010000672.1 GCA_030740135.1 Nitrospinota bacterium | reverse complement strand
GATCTTCGGGCGGATAGGGCGCCTTCGTCTCCGCGTCCAGGACCAGCTCGATCCCCGCCATCAGCCCGCGCCGGCGAATGTCCCCCACGTGCGGGCGCGCCTTCATCCGGTCCAGCTCCCCGGCGAAGATGTCGATTTTCCCCGGAAGCCGGTCGAGCGTCCTCTCCTCCTCGAAGATGTCCAGGTTGGCCAGGGCGGCCGCGCAGGCGATGGGGTTGCCGGTGTACGTGTGGCCGTGGAAAAAGGTCCGCGATGAGGCGGCGTCCCCGAGGAAGGCCCCGTAGACCTCGTCGGTGGCCAGCGTGGCGGCGAGGGGGAGCGTCCCCCCGGTGATGCCCTTGGCGGCGGCCATGAGGTCCGGGACCACGCTCTCCCGCTCGCAGGCCCACATCGTCCCCGTCCGGCCGAAGCCCGTGGCGACCTCGTCGGCGATGAGGAGGACGTCGCACTCGTCGCAGACCTTCCGGACGCGTTTCAGGAATCCCTCCGGGGCGGCGATCATCCCGCCCGCCCCCTGCATGACGGGCTCGATGATGAAGGCGGCCAGCTCATCGGCGCGATCGCGGACCCGGGCCTCCATCTCGTCGGCGCAAAAGAGGTCGCACGCCGGATACGTCTTGCCGAACGGGCACCGGTAGCAGTAAGGGGCCTCCGCTTTGACCGTATCGAACAACAGGGGCCGGTACACCTCATGGAACAGGTCGATGCCGCCGACGCTCACCGCGCCGATCGTGTCCCCGTGATAGGCCTCCCGGAGGGAGATGAACCTGCGCTTCTCCGGACGGGGCGGCGTGCGCTGGACCTGATACTGGAAGGCGATCTTCAGGGCGACCTCGACCGCCGCGGCTCCGCTGTCCGAGTAAAAAACCCGCGTCAGCCCCTCGGGCGCGATAGCGGCCAGCCTTTCGGCCAATTGGACGGCGGCCGGGTGGGTGAGGCCGAGGAGGGTCGAGTGGTCGAGCGCGGCGGCCTGGCGGGAGATGGCCTCGACGATCTTCGGGTGGCCGTGGCCGTGAACGACGCACCACAGGGACGAGACCCCGTCGATGTAACGGCGGCCCGCCTCGTCGATGAGATGCACCCCTTCGCCCCGGACGATGACGGGAAAGTCCTCTTTCTCCCATTCGAGCATCTGGGTGAAAGGGTGCCACAGATGTTCGAGGTCGCGGGCGGCGATGTCGGATCGGCGCCGGCGGTCATTCATCGTGAGATCCCGCGGACGGCGCCGAGAAGGCCGAGGGATCGGCCGGCGGCTTCAAAGGCGTCGAGGGCCCGCTCCAGGTGGACGTCTTCGTGGGCGGCGGAAACCGTCGCGCGGACGCGCGCTGTTCCCTCGGGGACGGTGGGGGGGCGGATGGCCCGGGCGAAGGCGCCTCGTTCCAACAAATCTTCGGCCAGCCTCAGGGCCCGGTCCGCGTCTCCCGCGATGACGGGGAAGATCGGCGTTCCGTCCGGCGGGACATCGAAGCCGGCGGACCGCAGGCCCTCCCGGAAGAAGGCGATGTTGCGGTGGAGGCGGGCGATTCGCTCGGGCTCCGTCTCGACGATGCGCAGGGCTTCCCGTGCGGCGGCCGCCACAGCGGGCGGGAGGCCCGTCGTGTAGATAAACGACC
>JASLXW010000671.1 GCA_030740135.1 Nitrospinota bacterium | reverse complement strand
ACAGTCGCAAAAGGCCCTGAAGCGAGCGATCCGACTGATAAGGATGTACATCCACAATCCCAGGAAACGCCGCAAGCCGTTCGTTTCGCTTGGGGTTGTACTTCATGGTGCATGATCCCAGCGGGTAGAACTGGCTCTCGACCCCGTAGTTCAAGTGCGAGAGGCGAGTGAAGTGTCGCATGACTTCCAGCTCACCCAGTTCGGGAAAACCCGGAATGTCGTCACGGAGAAGCCGGGCATCGATCCAGTCCGATCTGTCCACCTGATCTTCGGGCCAGAAAAAGCCGCTCCGCCCCGGGGAGCCGCCTTCAAAGAGGAGCCCCGACGCAACAGCCTTACAGTCAGTTTTGGGAGAACTCTTTGACAAGTTGGTCGATTTCCTCCTGTTCATTCATCTCGGTCACACAGATCAACAAGCTCTCCCGAAGTTCCGGGTAATATGGACCCAGAGGAATCCCGGGTAGGTATTTTTGGGCCCTCATCCGACTCATGATTTTCGGCAATCCTTTCACATCGAGCACGAACTCATTGAAAAAGGGCCCACCAAAGACAGGCTTTAGACCCGCCTCTTGGACCAAGCGTTCCCGGACTTCGTGGGCCCGGGCAAGATTGACCTCGGCGAGGCGACGTATTCCGCTCTTCCCGAGGGTTGCCATGAATACCGTTGCCGCCAGGGTGCAGAGGCTCTGGCTGGTACATATGTTGGAGGTGGCCTTCTCTCGCCGAATGTGCTGCTCTCGGGCCGCTAACGTCAAGACAAAACCCCTCCGTCCGTCGTGATCCACCGTTTCCCCTACCAACCTCCCGGGAAGATTCCGCGCGAGCTTTTCCCGGCAGGTAAAAAACCCGAAGGCGGGCCCGCCGAGGCTCATCGGGACACCCAGGCTCTGCCCTTCTCCGACAGCGATGTCCGCGCCCCAGGCGCCGGGAGGCTTGAGAAGAGCGAGGGACAAGGCCTCGGTGGTCGCTGTGATAAGGAGAGCTCCATGTCCTGCACAAACGCTGCGAATGGTTTCGAGATCCTCCACAACACCGAAAAAATTGGGATATCCCACGACGGCGCACATCACCCCCTCACTCATTTCCCGCCTAAAAGATTCCATGTCCGTCCCACCGCTGCCCGTATAAGGAACATCTACGACTTCGACCCCGCTCAGGTTTCTGAGATAGGTGGTGATGACGGAACGAAACTGTGGATGGAGGGCGCGGGAGAGAAGAACCTGGCGCCGGCCCTTTTGAATGCGGCGGGCCATCAGAACCGCCTCGGCGGCGGCAGAGGCCCCATCATACACGCCGGCATTGGAGACCTCCATCCCCGTGAGCTGGCACATCATCGTCTGGTATTCAAAAATCGTCTGAAGCGTTCCTTGACTGACCTCCGGTTGGTATGGAGTATAAGAGGTCAAGAACTCGGACCTAGAGATGACCGCATCCACGGTGCTGGGAATAAAATGGTGGTAGATCCCACCGCCGAGAAAGAACCCCCATTCTTTCGGCGTGCCGTTCCTGGCCGCCAGGGATTCCATTCTCCGCTTGACCTCCTTTTCGCTAAGTCCCGGAGGTAGGGAGATTCCCGCCCGCTCCCTAAGAGTTTGGGGAATATGGTGAAAAAGATCCTCGACCCGACTGAGGCCTATG
>JASLXW010000670.1 GCA_030740135.1 Nitrospinota bacterium | reverse complement strand
TCCTCTCTCTCTGTTGGCCCCTGGAACTCTACTCCCTACCCAAGGAGATGTCTCACATCTATCTGAACCTATACACATCTCACATAGGAAATCACGGATGCGGACCTTTGCGAGTTGGAATTTTCCCGTTGTCGCAGCGCCGTTCGGCCGACGGGCGCGCGGCGGGGAGGGGCCGCGAAACCCATTTTCCGCCGGGGGGTCCGGTGAAAACGGCCCTCGGCTTCTCACTCGGACCGGAACAGATCGCCGGAGAAACAGACGGTTGAGCCTTCGGCGGAAAAGCGTTGGGCCGACACGAACCCGGAAGGTGTTTGGCCTCGATGGGGTCCGAACGGCTTTCCTGGCCATGGGGCTTTTCTCGCTTTTCTCCTGCGCCGCGAAACCGGTCCTCAAACCGGAAGCCTGGATTGACATCCCCGGGCCGATCCCGGACCCCGGCCGGGCGATCACCCTCCTGGTGGAAACCCTGTGGCGCGAACAGAAGAAGTTCAAGCCGGACAAATATCGCCGGGTCCTCCCCCCTTTGGGTCGGCTGGCCGTGGGGGCGGTCTTAGACCCTCAGAGCCAAAGAACCCTGTTCTCTCAGCGGCTGGAGAACCTCCTGGCCCGGAGACTGGCCAAGACGAGCCGCTTTCCGGTCCTTCCCAGGAACGTAATGGTCAAATGGGAACAGGACTTGGCCTTGGAGAAAACACCCGGCGAACTTGGATTCCGGTCCTACACCTCCCGGACCAGTCACCGGGCGTCGACCCTTGGGGCCGCGGACACGGTTCTCGATGGCCGTTACCGGCTCGCTCGGGAGAACGTGATCATAAGCGCCGAGCTGACGCGCTTGGTTCCGGCCCTTCCGGGCGGCGTTCTGACCATTGCCCGCGCAAGGGTCTCGATGTCCCCGAGCGCTCTGTCCCTCTTTGAAATCATCGCCCGAATCCCCGCTCGAAGGCGGAACCTCCTCCCCAAGGCGCCCCAGGATTGGACCTGGAACCCCTTGAGTGTCTGGTACGAGGTCATCCAGGCCGGAGGTCAGCGGCGCAAGGGGCTGGACGGAACGGTCCTGACCACGGCGGATTCCTACCTGGTCAGCTTTCTCACCGTCCAACCGATTTACATCATGGTCTTGCGGCTCGACAGCGGGGGCGAGGCGCATGTGATTTTCCCGAAGAGGGGCGCGGACCTCAGCGCGCGGACGGAGGCGGGCCGGCGGTACGCGATCCCCAGCCGGCTTTCCCCGTCAACCTCATGGGCGTCCGCCCATGTCTTGTTTTCGGACGAACCTTTCCGATACCGGCGGGACATCCTGCCCGGGATTCGGGGTCTGCTGGCCCAGGTCCGGGGAGGCGCGGCGAGAGGCCCCTCGGGCGCGGGGATGAATCTTCCCGGCGGAATTTTCCAGAAACGTCTTTGGTTCACCCAACGCAAATGAAATCCTGAAACCCCGGCGGACATTCGCGCGGGACCGGCAGCCCGTTGATTCGCGCGGATGGATCGCCGGCGCCTGAAGGCGGAGCCGCCGCGGGCGCCGCGTTTTCCCGGATTGACCCAGCCCCCATCATTTTTTCTTAGGCGATTGCAAAAGATTTGACACCGGATTAGGCTGGTGTCATGGACCTGAAGGGCTTTGAAGGCCTTGTAAAAACG
>JASLXW010000066.1 GCA_030740135.1 Nitrospinota bacterium | reverse complement strand
CCTTGGGGATGTGATAGAAAACCGGGTCCATCGGCGAACCCCGGTAGGAAGCCAGAATCAAAATCGGAAATTGATAACGCTGGGCCAGGCTGACCATCCCCGCGCCCATGGTGAGCAGCCCGACGTTCTGGATCAGCATGACCGTCCGGGCCCCCCCGAGCCTCGACCCGCACGAGATCGACAGGGCCTCCTCCTCATGGGTCGCCCGGATGAGCGTCATCGCCGGATCTTTCTCGATCTCCACGAGCATTCGCCCCAACCAACTGTCCGGGACGGAGACGGCCACCTTCATCCCGGCCTTCTTCAGGGCCGCGATCGTTTCCTTCGGGCGATGAGAACGGGCTTTGGCCACTTGGATTTTCCGTGCGCCGCGACCGGAGTCGGTTCGATTCGGAGATGCGATCCAAGGCCCACCACATGGAGACCGGTCCAAATCTTAACCAAAAACCCGAAGCACGACAAGGCGAGGATTATCCGCGAGGACATCACGGAACAATGGGCGGGTTGACCCGCTTCGGACCGCGCCCGGATAATGACCACCCGGCCGGGCGAAGCGGCCGAGGGGGCAGGGGGGGGGCCGGCGGCCTTCCAAATGCGGAAGGCGTTCGCCGGAATTCTCGTTGTCCCGATCCGCCCGTGCGGGAGCGCCGACGCCGGCGCGCTTCGGGAAATCCCGGACCCGGGGAGCGAACGCAATGCGCCATCGGGGTTCATCGATTCTCCGAATCCTGCTCACCGCCCTGGCGGCGGCGCTTCTCCCGTCCTGCGGCGGATCGGTTCCGGAGCCCGAGAAGGCGGCCCGCGCCTTTGTGGAGGCCTATTACGTCCGCGCGGACCTGACGGCGGCGGGCCGTCTGGCGTCCGGATTGGCCGGGGAGAAGATCGCGCGCCAGGCCCGATTGCGGAAATCCCCCCGAGACGCCGATTCCGTTCAGGGCGTCTCACCCGGACTCGCCAACCGGCGAAACGTCGAGTTCGAAGTCCTCGAGGTCAGGAACCGCGAGGACGGCCGCAAGGTTTTCCGTTTCGGCTTATCCATTTCCAATCCCCCGGTCACGTTGCGCCTGCAAACCCTGGTCACCGTCGGCAAGCGGGCCAAGGGAGAGAAGGGCCGTTGGATCGTCCTCAACTTCCTGGAAATCAACCCGCCGCCGGCCCGCGGGTCCGGAAATCCGTCCCGCTCCATCGGGGTTTCAATGGGGATCCCGGATCTCGCCTGAGGAAGGAAGGCCCCGGTTGATGTTCCTTCATCCCCTCCCCCGAAGCGCCCGTCCCGAGCTCCTCGACGCGGAGAGTCCGCCGCCGGAACGGCTCTCCGGCAACCTCCGGGACATCTCGCGCGTCAACCGCTTTCTCGGCGGAACCTCGACCCTCCTCCGCGCGCTGGCGAGGGCGGCCCGGGCCGATTTTGAATCCCCGGACCCCCTTCTCGGTCCTGGACGTCGGGACCGGGGCGGGAGACATTCCCCGCGCGATCGCGAAATGGGCCGAAGCGAACGGCCGGACCGCCCGCATTTGGGCCGTCGACCTTCGTCCCGACATTCTGCGATTCGCGACAGAGACCGGACCCCGGCCGATCACGCTGGGTTTCGCCCGGGCGGACGTCCCGCGCGCTGCCCGTCCGCCCCGCCGGGGTGGATTACGTCCTGGCTTCTCTGGTTCTTCACCACTTCGACCGGGACGCGGCGGTGAGGCTGCTGCGGGAATTCCGCCATTGCGCGCGTCGGGCCGTGATCATCAACGACCTCCGCCGTGGGCGGGCCCCTTACGCGGCCGCCTTCCTCCTCACACACCTGACAACCCGGAACCGGATGACAAGATACGACGCCCCGCTTTCGGCCCTACGGACCTTTGTCTCGAACGAGCTGGACGCGATGGCCCGGGAGGCGGGTTTCGCGGCCTGGCGCCTGAGCCGGTCGTTCCCCTGCCGGCTGAGTCTCGTCGCGAGACCGGCGGGCGCAACTCCAGGGAACAAATAGCGCGGGGGCGCGGGTCGGTTGACCCTTGGCCCCCGCCAAATCGCGAGATTGGAGAACGAACACACAGGCGGGGGCTGAAGCTTCGGGTTTGCGACCCTCCCCGCGCTACACTGTAACCTCCTGGCGACGGCGCCTCATGCGAAGGGCGCGAGAACCGATGAACGATGATCGCATCAAACAGTTCGAAGAAGTGCTGGCCCTGGACCCGGACGACCCCGTCGTCCGATTCGGTCTGGCCCAGGAGCTGATGGACGCGGACCGTCACTCCGAAGCCGTCCCTCACCTCCGGGAAGCGCTCCGCGTCAAGGCCGACTACTCGGTGTGCTATCACCTTTTGGGCCTTTGCCTGGAAACGCTGGGCGATACGGCGGACGCCCGGGAGGTCTACCAGGGAGGCATTGAAACCGCGCGCGCCCGGGGCGACCTGCACGTCGTCCACCTCATGGAAGAGCGGATGAAAGGGATGGAAACCTGAACCGGCGGAACCGGAGGTCGGTTGACCCTCAGCCTTCGCTGGTTTTTGATGCGGTGCTGCGTTTTGGCGGAGGCTAAGGGTCAATCGAAACGCGCCGTTCATCAAGCGATTTCATGGCCTCCGGTCCAGGAAAACATTTGGCTCTTTCTGAAGCGTCTCCCTATATATGAGTTTTCGCGAAAGGACAATGCGGCCCCCCTGGGCCCGGCGTGCAGGATCACATCCGCGATCTGAAGAAGGTCAACCCTGATGAACTACGTCACACGAAAAAGTTGGATAGAACTCCGCGAGCGTCTGGCCCAAGTGGAAAAACAGGTTCGGATCGACATGGCCGACGAGATCAAGCGCGCGGCAAGCTTCGGGGATTTCTCCGAAAATGCGGAATTGGACGCCGCGCGGGAAAAACAACAGATCCTGACATTGGAAGTCCAGCGGCTGAGAGAAAAACTGAACCAGGCGGAGATCATCGACGACCTGGATATCGACGCGAGCCGCGTGAGCATCGGCACCTCCGTCACCCTCTACGATCACGGACAGAAAGAGGAGATCAAGTGGACCATCCTGGGCGAGGATGACTCCAACCCCTCGGGCGGCGTGATCTCATACCAATCCCCATTGGCCAAGGGTCTCATGGGAAGGGAAGAGGGCGACGAGGTGACGGTTCATCTCCCGGGCGGACACAAGGCGTTCGAGATCGTCTCCGTCGAGCCGGCCGAGATCGCTCCGCCCGATGCTTCCGCGGGGGACGGTCACCCCTGACCGGCCTCCCCCCTTCCGCGGTTCAGCGCATCCCGTTCCGCGGAATCCCCGGACAAAAGAAATTCCCGCTCCATGAGCCGACCCCCCGACACCCTGAAACCGGAAACCGCCGAAGAAGCCGTCGATCGCCTCATCCGGGAGTCCGGCGACTCTCCGGACGCCGACCTCATCCGTGAAATCATGATGACGGCCCTGAAGATGTCCCGCGACGGAACCCCCCGCGGGGACCTCAAAATCCTGAACGCGGCCCTCAAAGAGCTTCGCTACGCCTTCAAGGTCTTCTCGCCCTACCGGCTCACCCGGAAAGTCAGCGTCTTCGGATCGGCCAGAACGCCGGCCGGATCCCCCGAATACGATCAAGCCCGGAGATTCGCCGCTCAGATGGCGGGAGAGGGTTTCATGGTCATCACCGGGGCCGGACCGGGCATCATGGAAGCGGCCAACGAGGGCGCGGGCAAGGATATGGGGTTCGGCGTCAACATCCTCCTCCCCTTCGAGCAGAACGCCAACCCGGTGATGGAAGGAGACGACAAGCTCGTCCACATGCGATACTTCTTCACCCGGAAACTCCTCTTCGTGAAAGAAGCCGACGCCGTGGCCTTGTTTCCCGGCGGCGTGGGCACACAGGACGAGGGGTTCGAGATCCTGACGCTGATACAAACCGGGAAAAGCGAACCCCTGCCCATCGTCTTCATCGACGCGCCGGGGGGAAGCTATTGGCGGGACTGGATGGAATACCTCCGGACGCATCTGGTCGACACCGGCAAGGTGAGCCGCGAAGACCTGTGCCTGTTCCGCGTCACGGACGACGCCGGGGAGGCCGTCCGCGAAATTTGCCGATTCTACTCGCGCTACCACTCCCTCCGGTTCGTCCGGGACCGGCTCATCCTCCGCCTCAGCCGGCCACTGCCGGAAGGACGGATCGAGGCGCTCAACGAGGAGTTCTCAGGCATCCTCCTCAAAGGACAAATCGAGAAATCGCCCGCGCTTCCCGAGGAAGGCAACGAACCCCACATCGCCGGCCTGGACAGGCTCGCGCTCCATTTCGACCGGACCCACTACGGAGGTCTGCGTCAGCTCATCGACCGGATCAACGACCCCTGAGAATCGACTCCATCCGCCGCCGATTCCGGGCCGCGGGCGCGGGGGGATTCACCCGTGGAATCGCCCACACCCGCTGAAATGATTCTCCTCAGGCGGGTCACAAAGGTGTATGAAATCCCGCGCCGCGCGGGGGATCGCCAACCGGAGGCCGTAACGGCGCTGCGCGACGTCAGTCTCTCGGTCGCCGCCGGAGAGTTCGTCGCCCTGATGGGACCCAGCGGGTGCGGGAAGAGCACCCTGCTGAACCTGGTGGCGGGGATCGACCGGCCGTCCAGCGGCGAGGTGCGCGTCGAGGGAAAATGCGTCTCCGCGCTGTCCGAGCGGGAGCTGACCCGGCTCCGCCGGCGGGACCTGGGCGTCGTCTATCAATTCTTCCACCTCCTCCCCACCCTGACCGCGATCGAAAACGTGACCCTGCCCCTTGTCCTGAACGGGCTCTCCGGGCGGGAGGCTTCCGGGCTCGCCCGTGAAATACTGGACCGCGTCGGTCTGGCAACCCGCTCGGACCACCTTCCTTCCGAGCTTTCGGGAGGCGAGCTCCAGCGGACGGCCCTGGCCCGCGCCGTCGTCCACCGTCCGAAAATCCTGCTGGCCGATGAGCCGACCGGCAATCTGGACTCCGCCAAGGGAGAAGACCTGATGGCCCACGTTCGGGCCCTGGCGGGGGAAATCGGGCTCACCGTCCTTCTGGCGACCCACAGCCGGGAGGTCGCGGCACAGGCCGACCGCGTCATCCACCTGCACGACGGCGTCCTGCGGGACTCCGAAGCCTCCCCCCCCCACCCCCCCCGCGCCGATTCCATCGCCGCCCGGGACAATCCGTCTTGACGCCGGACCTGTTTCTCCTGCGGAGATTGAGTTTCCGCTCGGTGCGGGCCCATCCGGCCCGGACAGTCCTGACCCTGGCCGGCATCACCCTCGGGGTGGGGGTCTTCCTGGCCATCCGCCTGGCGAACCAGGGGACCCTCGCCGGGTTCCGGAACACCTTCAACGCCGTCGCGGGCCGCGCGGCGCTGGAAGTCACGGCGCAGGGCGAACCCTTCGACGAGGAGGTCTTCACCAAAATCCGGGAGACGCCGGGCGTCCGGCTCGCCGGTCCGCTCCTCCTATCCCTGGTGGCGGCCCTGCCCGAAAAAACCGCGCCCGAGGGACGCCTCGCACCGGGGAGCGAGACACCCGGACCGGACAAGCCCCAAGGCGTTCCCCTGCTGGTCCTGGGCATCGACATCCTCTCGGAGGGAACGTTCCGGGATTACGAGTTCGCCGGGGAGGAAAAGACCCCTCCGGAGGACATCGATCGAATCTTGCGGCGGCTTCTGGCCCCGGACACGGTCTTCGTCACAGATCGGTTCGCGGCCCGCTACGGCCTCCGGACCCGGGACGCGCTGGTCGTGATCGGGCCCGCCGGGCCTCGCCGTCTCACCATTCAAGGGCTTCTCCGGTCCGCCGGAGGCGGAAGGGCCTCGCCGGCCTCCGCCATGGACGGGAGCGTGGCCTTGATGGACATCGCCGCCGCCCAGGAGGCCTTCGGCCGGCTGGGCCGGCTGGACCGCGTGGACGTTCTGCCGAATCCGGACATCGGCCTGGAGAAGCTGGCGGAAAGAATCCGCGAGGTCCTGCCGGGCGGCCTGTCCGTCGCCCGTCCGGCCCGCCGGAGCCGGCAATCCGAGCGGCTCCTGGCGGCGTTTCAGCTCAACCTGACGATCCTGAGCTACATCGCGCTCCTGGTGGGGCTGTTCATCATCTACAACACCATGAGCGTCACCGTCGTCCGGCGAAGGCGCGAGTGGGGCGTCCTCCGCTCCCTGGGGGTGGACCGCCGCGGGATCTTCGGGTTCGTCCTGCTTGAAGCGGCGGTCCAGGGGGCGGCGGGCGCCGGCCTGGGGATCCTGTTGGGAACGTTCCTCGGGCGGGCCGCCTTGGGGGCCGTCAGCCGCACCGTCGGCAACCTTTACGTCCCGGTGGGCGCCGCCCAGGTGAGCCTGGCGCCGTCGGAGGCGCTCCTCGCGCTGGGGGCGGGAACGGCGAGCGCCCTGCTGTCGGCCCTGCTTCCCGCGGCGGCGGCCGCCAGGATGAGCGTCCGCGAGTCCATCCACCGCGGAGATGCAACGGCGGCCGGACACGTCCGGACGGGATGGATGACCGCCGCGGGGGTCTCGCTGTTGGGGGCCGCCGCCTTGCTGACGAGGTTCGACCCCATCCACGGGGTTCCCCTCTTCGGATATGTCTCCGCCTTCGGGATCGTCGCCGGATTCGCGCTGTTGACGCCTTTGTCGCTGCGCCTGTTTTCGACCCTCTTCGGATTCTTACGTCTTTCGTCCGGCGGCGCCGTCGCCATGCTGATGGATTTGACCCGGTCGGCGGGAA
The DNA here is from genome assembly GCA_030740135.1 of Nitrospinota bacterium. The sequence goes on along the minus strand of JASLXW010000066.1, from coordinate 5,564 downwards.
AGAACGGCGTGGCCGTCGCCTCCCTGGCCGTCGCCGTCGCCATGCTGGTCAGCGTGTCCATCATGGTCGCGAGCTTTCGCTCGACGATGGAGTCCTGGATCGGCCGCCGCTTGCGGGCCGACCTCTACGTCAATCCCATTGTGCGCTTCATCGGAAACCGCTCGGCCGTCCTTCCCCGAGGCGTCGCCGAGGCGGCCGCCCGAACGCTGAGCGTACGAGCCGTGGACGGGTTTCGCACCCGACGGATCACGTATCGGGACTGGCGAATCCTCCTCGGCGCGGGCGACCTCCGGGTCCTGCGGGACCACGGCGGGTTGACCTTTCTCTCCGGGGAGCGGCGTGACATCCTGGACCGGGCCCGGGCGAAGGGCGAGGCGCTGGTTTCCGAGGTGTTCTCGAACCGGTTCGGACTGGGACGCGGAGATCGGGTGACCCTGGACACCGCCAAAGGCCCCCGCCCCTTCCGAATCGCGGGCGTCTTTTACGATTACTCGACGGAAGGCGGCCTCGTGATCCTGGACAGAGGGATCTACGCGCGTCTTTGGGCGGACGATCGGGTGAGCGCGCTGGCGGTCTACGTCCAACCGGGGGCCGATCCCGGCCGGGTGAAGGAGGACCTCTACGCGGCGCTCGGGGCTCGGCGCGGCGTGGCCGTCTTCGAAAACCGCCGCCTGCGCCGTCACATCCTGCGGATCTTCGATCAAACCTTCGCCATCACCTACGCCCTGGAGGGGGTCGCCCTCGTGGCGGCGGTGCTGGGCATCGTGACGGCCCTTTTGACGAATGTCCTGGAGAGGACCCGGGAGATCGGCCTCCTTCGCGTCATCGGCTTCGATCGGAAACAGGTCTCGGCCTGGGTGGTCGGCGAGGCGGCGGCCATCGGTCTCCTGGCCAACGCCCTCGGGTTGCTGGCCGGCGGCCCGTTGGCCCTGCTCCTGATCTTCGTCATCAACAAGCAGTCCTTCGGCTGGACGATTCAGCTCCACTGGCCCCCGCTCTGGCTCGCGGGTTATTTTGGTTTGACGCTGGCGGCGGCGGTGCTGGGCGCCCTGTGGCCCGCCCGGGCGGCGGCGAACGTCGAGGTGAAGGAGGCCGTCCACTTTGAATAGCTTCCGGGCGTCGGGAATGACTCGTTGGGTCCTGGCGGCGCTCCTGGCGGGGATGCCGGCCCTTCCCGCGCTCTCTGCCGAGAAGACCGCCGCCGGGTTTCTGACGGCCCGGCCGGGGCGTCTCTACCGGTTCCCCCGGGACCACGCCTCCCACCCCGGCTTCAAGACCGAATGGTGGTACTACACCGGCCACCTGAAAGCGGAATCGGGAGAGCGGTTCGGCTTCCAGCTCACCTTCTTTCGCAGCGGCCTCAACCCCCCGGCCCCGGTCGGGGTTTCCAAACTGAAATCGCGCTGGGCGGTGACGGACCTCTACTTCGCCCACTTCGCCCTGTCCGACCACGCGAAGAAGACCTTTCATTTCGATGAGCGGATGAGCCGCGGCGCGCTGGGCGAGGCCGGCGCGGGAAAGACCCGCTACAAGGTCTGGGTCGGGAGCTGGCGGGCGGAAGCCCTGGGGCCGGACGTGGGGGCGGCGCACCGGTTGACGGCGGAGAGCGCCGGCTTCGGCATCGACCTGAAGGTCCGGCCGAGGAAACCGCCTGTCATTCACGGCCTGGACGGGACCAGCCGAAAGGGCGCCGCCGCCGGGCAGGCCTCCCACTACATCTCCCTGACCCGAATGGAGGTCTCGGGGACGCTGTGGATCGGCCCGGGCGCGAAGCGGAGAAAGCTGGCGGTCACCGGCTCGGCGTGGATGGACCACGAGTTCGGGTCAAGCCAATTGGGAAAGGACCAGGTGGGCTGGGACTGGTTCAGCTTCCAGCTGGAAAACGGAGCGGAGGTGATGCTTTACCGGATGCGCCGGAAGGACGGCTCGGTCGATGCCTTCTCGAGCGGGACTTGGGTCGGCCAAGACGGAAAGGCCCGTCACCTGCCGCGGGGGGCCTTCGAGGTGAAGGTCCTGAAAACCTGGAAGAGCAAGAAGTCCGGCGGGGAATACCCGATCCGCTGGCGCGTCCGCATCCCGTCCCGTAGGGCTTCTTTTTTGGTCGAGCCCGTTTTCCGGGAGCAGGAGTTGGCCACGCGGAAGAGCACGAAGGTGACGTACTGGGAAGGGGCCGTGCGGGTGAGCGGCGAGGCGGAGGGCAAGCCCGTCCGGGGGATGGGGTACGTCGAGATGACCGGCTACGCGGGGGCGTTTCGGAAGAAGATTTGAGTCTTTTCGGCCTGCGTCGGGGCCGGAGCGGATGCCGGCCGGCTCGCGCCCGGCCGCTTCTGCATGGCCGACGATGGACGCCCATGGAGATCCAGGGGCGGGGCGAGAGTCGGTTGACTCCTGTACCCGCCCCTCTTGATGCAGAAAACCTAATACAACTCCCGAATCTTGCCCAGGACCTCCTCGACCGGCATCACGTCCGCGTATTTCGACCCCATGTCGAACAGGTTCGAGCGGTGCGGGGCCTCGGCCCGGTCGCCCACGCACTCCTCCGGGACGATAGCCCGGAAGCCGTTTTGGAGCGCGTCCACGACCGTGGCGCGGACGCATCCGCTCGTCGTCGCCCCGGTGACGATGAGGGTGTCCACCCCCAGGGCGATCAGCTCGCTGGCGAGGGCGGTTCCGAAAAAGGCCGAAGCGTACTTCTTGACGACGAGGCGCTCGTTCGGCAGACGCCCGAGGCGCCCGTCCAGTTCCACGTCCCGGTTTCCCTCTCTCAGGTTGTCGAGAGAAGGAAACTTTTCAAACCAGACCCCAGCATCGCTCATGTCCTGACGGTAGTACACGGTGGTAAAGAAAATAGGGAGCGCTTTTTCCCGCGCCGCGTCGAGAAGGATGCGGTTCTGCTTCACCACTTCGGTCAGGTCGGACCCCAGCGTGCAATTCGGGTCCGTAAACCCATAGCTCAGATCGACTACGACGACGGCGGCCTTCCGCCCGAACCCCACCTTGCCCGTGATCCCGGCCTTCTGATAAACGTTCTGGGCCTCTTCGAACCCGCCCCTGTCCGCCACGACGCGCCTCCTGTTTTTCGGGTTGACGTTTCCCGCACGTGTGGAATTTTATGAAGATGGACGGCTAAACTCAAGGGGCCTCGCACTTCGGGATGAAGGAAAGGAACCCTCAAAGTGAGCGAAACCCGCCGCGGCGTGTTGCTCCTGGAACCCTTCTACGGCGGCTCCCACAAGGCCTTCGTGGACGGGCTGAAACGACATTCCCGCCACCGCGTCGAGGCCCTGACGCTCCCGGATCGCTTTTGGAAGTGGCGGATGCGGGGGGCCGCCATCCTGATGGCGGAGCGGATGGGAACCCTCCGGCGGCCGCCCGACGTTGTCCTGGCCTCCGACATGCTCAGCGTCGCCGACCTCAAGGCCCTGCTGGGCCCGGCCGCTCCTCCCATCCTCCTTTACATGCATGAGAACCAGCTTTCCTACCCCCGCCCCGAAAACGAGCGCGAGGATCTCCAGTTCGCCTTCACCAACGTGACTTCCTGTCTGGCCGCGGAGAAGGTGCTGTTCAATTCGGAATTCCACCGGGAAACGTTTCTGAAGGCCCTGCCCGCGCTGCTCCGGATGATGCCGGATTGCAGACCCAAGGGGATCCCCGAACGGATTCGGGAGAAGAGCTCGGTCATCCCGCTGGGATGTGATCTCGCCGCGTTCGACCCCATCCGAAAGCCCGCAAGCCGTCCGGGCCCTCCGACCATCCTGTGGAATCACCGTTGGGAGTTCGACAAGGCGCCCGAGGTTTTCTTCGAAGCGCTGTTCCGGTTACAGGCGGACCGCCTCCGGTTCAAGTTGATCGTGTGCGGAGAAACCCATCAGATAAAGCCCAAGATATTTCTGGAGGCGAAAAGAAGGCTGCGGCGGCGGTGGGTTCACTTCGGCTTCGAGCCGTCCCGGGCGCGCTACGCGCGGTGGGTGTCCGAATCCGACATTGCGGTCTCGACGGCCATTCAGGAGAACTTCGGCCTTTCCGTCGTCGAGGCCATGTACGCCGGCTGTTATCCCCTCCTTCCCCGCCGCTTGAGCTACCCCGAGATCCTGCCGGCGGAATTTCACGCCGGACACCTCTACGACGGCCCCGAGGACCTCTGCGCACGGCTGAGGACGCTCTTGCGGGAGGGCCTGCCGACAACGTTCGACCCGGAGCGATTGCGACGGCGCATGGCCGTCTATGACTGGCGGGCGATGGCCCGGCGGTATGACGACCTGTTCGATCAGTGCGGCCGTCGAGCTCTTTGAATCCATTCCAAGGCCCCGCCCGAAGGCGACGCCCGGAGGCCCCGTTCAAACCCGTTCGTAAACCGCCCGGTGGATGGGATGGCCGGCCCCGGCCATTTTGACCTCGAAGTTGGTCGGGACATATCCCGCCCGCTCCATTCGCCCCGCCGGGTCGTCCAAAGGCCGGAACGCCGGGTTCTCCCCCACCATCGCCGCAATCTCCCCGAAGTACTCTTCCACGTCGGAAGCGATGTAAATCTGTCCCGACGGGATCAGGGTCCGCGCAAGGTCTTCCAGGAGAACCGGCGTAAAAATCCGCCGCTTCTTATGGCGCTTCTTCCACCAGGGGTCCGGGAAATAAACGTGGTAGGCCCGGACGGAGGCCGGCGGAATCACCTCATGGATAAGCGGGAGCGCGTCGGTGATGACAATCCGGACGTTTCGGAGGTTGCGCTTTTGGATCCGGGGCCGCGCGATTCGGAAATGGCTCAGCTTTCGCTCGATTCCGAAGTAGTTCGCCTCCGGAAACCGCTCGCCGGCGGTGATGAGGAACCGCCCCTTGCCGAAGCCCACCTCGATCTCCACCGGGCGGTCGTTGCCGAACAATTCGGCCCAGCGCAGCCGCGTCGCGAGGTCCTGGAGGGGGACTTCGGGGTCAAAGGGTTCTTGGGCGTTGTTCGAGGGCGCCATGAGCATCTTCCGGCCCGCGCAGGTCCGGACGGCCGACCCGAATCCGGCGGGACGCGACGGGGGGGGGAACAAAAAAAGGGCCGGCCCCCGAGCAATTCGCTCCGGGCGCCGGCCCTGGACCTCTTCCTCAAGGGAAGGTCAGTTGAGGATGTCCTTGAGCATGGCCATCCGGCCCTGGCCGCGCAGGCGCCTGAGGGCCTGCTTCTCCAACTGCCGGATCCGCTCGCGGGACAGGTTCATCTGCTCGCCGATCTCCTGGAGCGTCATCGGTCCGTCGCGTTCGAGGCGATCCTCGATGTCCTTCGCGTGCAGCGCCAGGGGGGTGTCGTCGACCACCACCTCGTGCGCCGAGCTCTCACCGATCGACTCCAGAATCCGGGCGAACGCCTCGCACAGGTCCTCTTGCTGGCACTTGTGCCAGGCATAGGTGAAGTCGGAGGTGGCCCGCAGCGGGCTCTCCTCGGACAGTATCAAGGGATTGTCGGCGAGCGCTCCACAGGCCGTGGCGCTGGTCACCACCAGCACTACCTTGGTGCGGGCCTGCTCGCACGCGTCGAAGAAGTGGCGAGTGCCCTCCAGATTGACTCGCTCCATCGCTTGGAT
>JASLXW010000669.1 GCA_030740135.1 Nitrospinota bacterium | reverse complement strand
GAGGTGGAGGTGATAAAGGAAAAGGAGGTGATAAAGGAAAGGGTAAGAGAACCAAAGGTGACGATAAAGGGAAAGGTAAAGGTGATAAATACAAAGGAAAGGAACCACCAGAAGGAGCGCGACGAGGGCCCCGACGTTCGCGATCGCCATTCCCGTGATGGATGATGGGATCAATTCCAGCCCCATTTTCCGCAACGTATGCGCCAAGCCGAAGAACAACGCCGCGAGAACCGGATAGAGATAGCCTGATTTCGATTTGATCCGGACATTGGACTCGTAGGCCAGGGCGCCGCCCCCGGCGACAATCGCCACGGTTCCCAGCCAGACCCAGGCGTTGGGACGCTCGCCCAGCATCAACATGGCCGTAGCGGCGCTGAACAGGGGAGAGGTCCCGAGGACCGTAGCCGCCCGGGCGATCCCCACCCGGTTGAACCCCACGAAATAGCAGATCACGCCGAGGCCGGGGTCCATTGTCCCCGCGAGGAAAAACCACAAGCCCGCGGCGCTGAAGACGTCGTGGCCGGCGGCCATCCAGAAAGCCAGAAGGCCGAAAATGCTCAGGTGGACGACCCCCTGCATCAGCGACCCCATATAAGGCGTGGAGGTCCGCAGGGCGGCGCGTGCGATGAATTCCGTACTGGCGAAGGTGAACGCGGCGTAGAGTGCAAGGGCGCTGGGACCGTAAAACATTTGTTTCCTCTAGGGGAAGACCGGACGGATGCGCTGTTCGGGCGCTGTCCAGGCAGGATCGGGGCGCATGGAAAACCCGACGACTTTAACAGATCGGTGGTTGGAGTGTCACTCGACGCGGCGGGACAGATTCAGTTCCGGCGGGATTGGGCGGGCGGCGTCTTCTATCCGGGCCGATAGGTTTGGAGGGCCCGCATGTATTGCCCGCGCTCGAAAGCGGTGGGATCCGCGCAGTTGATCTGGCACATGCTCCCCCGCATCTGGCGGACGGATTCATATTCGTGCGCTTCCATCCATTCGCGCATCTCGCGCTCCACGGTCCGGAGGTGATCGATCCCGTTCATTAAAAGGGCCGCGCACAGCATGGTCACGTCCGCTCCGGCCATGAGTATCTTCAGGGCGTCCCGGCCGGAATGAATCCCGGAGGTCGCGGCCAGACTGGCGCGGACCCGCCCGCGCAGGATCCCGATCCACGTCAACGGAAGCCGCATGTCGCCGGGCGCGCTGAGCGTCACCCCGGGCTCGATTTCCAGTTCTTCCAGATTGATGTCGGGTTGATAGAAGCGGTTGAAGAGCACCAGACCGGCCGCGCCCGCATCATCCAGCCGCTTGGCCATGTTCGCCACGTTGCTGAAAAACGGACTGAGCTTGATGGCGACGGGCGCCGCCACCGTTGAGGAGACCGCCTTGAGGATTTCGAGATAGGTGTTCTCCACCTGGTCGGGCATCAGGTCCATGTCGGCGGGGATGTAATAAACGTTCAGCTCCAGGGCGTCCGCGCCGGCCTCCTCCATCAAGGCGGCGTATTCCGTCCACCCGCCGAGGGTGGTCCCGTTCAGGCTGGGGATCACGGGAATGTCCACGGCCTCCTTGGTCTTTCGGATATGTTCCAGATAGCCTTCGGGGCCGAGGTGGAATCGCGCGGGCTCCGGGAAATACGTTGTCGCCTCG
>JASLXW010000668.1 GCA_030740135.1 Nitrospinota bacterium | reverse complement strand
TTCGACCTTCACCACGATGCCCGCGCGCGCCCAGACGCCTTCGGCCTCCTCGACGATCTCCGCCCCGACGGCCTGGTACTCTTCGTCGGTAATCCCGCTTCCCGCGCCCGCTCCCCGCTGGATGAGGATCTCGTGCCCCGCCGAGCGGAAGGCCTCCACCCCGGACGGCGCGGCGGCAACGCGGTATTCGTCCTGCTTGACTTCCTTCGGAACGCCGATGATCACCGATTCCACCCCCTCCATCCCTTCGCGCGAGGGGCCCTCCGGGGCCTGAAAAACGCCGCGGGCGGTCTAAGCGCTCCGGCCACCGTCCTCGACGATTCTGTACGCGCCTGACGCCTCGGCCGCCACTTCGCCCGAGTCTATCATGGCCTTGGATTGCAGGCGGGCAAGCGGGCCTTTGCGGTCCACCAGCCAGGATTCAAACCGAAGGCTCTCACCAATGGGGACGGGCGAGCGGTACCGAACCTCCATCCTCCCCGTGACGGCTTTCACCCCGCGCAGGAAGTACCAATTGGCCATCACGTCGTCAAGGATCGCGCCCAGGATGCCCCCGTGAAGCCAGCCGTCATACCCCTGGTGGCGCTCGTCGGGGACAAACGCGGCGCGGCAGATTTTTTCGTCTTCTTCCAGGCGGAACGTCAGACGGAGACCGAAGGCGTTATGGGGACCGCAGACGAAGCAGTGGGTGTTGGGGCGTACGGAGGACGCGAGCGGCGCTTGTTCCGTCGGGGGTTCAGCCATGATAAGGAGTCCCGAAAAAACCGGCCGCCGAGAGGCAGGCAGGCGCATCGTTCAGGGCGGGACGGCGGCGGGCGCGTTTCGGACGAACTCACTCCGGCGACGGAGGATCTCCAGGCGGAACACCGATTCTCAGGATTTCTCCCCGTCCTCGGAAGCGGGCCCTTCCTCCGCCTCGGCCGGGGCGTCCTCGGACTTCTTCGCCCGCCCTCTCACCCGGTCGGCAAGCCTCTTGGCCCGGCCCGACTTCTCTTCCCCCGTGGACGCGGAGGGCCGCGCGCCGCGATCCTTCCCCTCGCGATCGACGAGCTCCAGGAACGCCATGTCGGCGTTGTCTCCGGCCCTGGGCGAAAGGTGGAGGATGCGGGTGTAACCGCCGGGTCGGTCGGCGTACCTTTTTCCCAGGGTGTCGAAGAGCTTATGAACGACGGCCTTATCCCGGATGAAGGAGAGCGCCTGGCGGCGCGCGTGGAGGTCGCCCCGCTTCCCGAGGGTGATCATCCGATCGGCGATGCGCCGGGCCTCCTTCGCCTTCTGACAGGTGGTCCGGACCCGCTCCTTGTCCAGAAGGGAGGTGACCAGATTGCGGAACATCGCCTTTCGATGGGAAGACGTCCGGCCCAGCTTCCGGCCGGCGATCTGGTGGCGCATCGGAAAAACTCCTTTTCGGTCCGGTCCCGGGCCGATGAAATCCAAACGTTACAAACTGACGGCCACAGGGTCCATGTCTTCGAGCTTCATCCCCAGAGAGAGACCCATCTCGTCCAGGATCCGGTTGGCCTGGTCGGGGTCATACTGGACATGAGCTGTTTCCAGCTCCGGATCAAAAAAACTGCATACGCGGTCGACAGTGTCCTGTCTGGGCATGCACTTGCCGAAATAAACGATCTCGTTGATCTCC
>JASLXW010000667.1 GCA_030740135.1 Nitrospinota bacterium | reverse complement strand
GAGGCCAACACCTTGATTTTACACGAGAAAAAGGCATTCGGTCCGACAAAACTTATGATCCATATGGGAAATGTGGGAAATAGCCACTTCTGTAGATCCAAGATTCTTCCCTCACAGACTTGATAAACTTCTTGACTGTATAGATCGGCCTCTGGCCCGGGTTGCGATAGCCCCGGGTGTTGCGCGCGCAAATAACCGATAAATGGCCTCTGGATAAAAATTAGAGGGCGATGCAATCTTAGGAGGTAAGTCTAAGGTGCACAGAGAGACGAAATCTGTTCGTGACGGCCGTTAGCCTCGGCTTGGCCCTTTTTGATTTTTCCCTCTCCGAGAACGCTGATAAAATTTCCGTCGTCATTCCGACAAGACACAGACCCCACCCATCCGATGGAGGCACGTCATGCGGTTCCGGCGAAACGTCCTGATTGCCGCCCTGGCTTCAGTCCTTCTTGCTTCCTCCCTCTACGCCCAGACCCTGACGGTCAAGGTCCCTGCGGGTGATTTCATCATGGGGAGTTCGGAGGAGGACCTCAGAGCGATTCCTCAGAAACTTCGATTGGGCACCGGTCATGAGAAGCCCCGGCGCCGTGTGTACCTGGACGCCTTCTACATCGACAAGTATCCGGTGACGAATTCCCGGTTCCGGCGATTCGGAAGATCCAAGGATGATTACGGCCCGAAGTTTAACGGCGACCGCCAGCCTGTGGTGGGCGTGACGTGGACTCAGGCTCGGGATTATTGCAAGTCCGTGGGTAAGCGCCTTCCGACGGAGGCGGAGTGGGAGAAGGCGGCTCGTGGCGTGGACGGCCGCAGGTACCCTTGGGGGAACCGGTGGGACCCCTCGAAGGTCATCTGGGTGAATAACAGCGGCGGGAAGATTCACCCCGCGGATCGGACGTACAACACCCACCGGAGTCCATACGGGGCGGTGGACATGTCGGGGAACACTTGGGAGTGGATATCGGACTGGTACGGGAAGGACTATTACCCCAACGCCCCGAATCGGAATCCGAAAGGGCCGGCCTCGGGCAGCGTGCGCGTTTTGCGTGGCGGTTCGTACCTCAGCGGCAATACGTCGAACTTCCGTGCGGCGAATCGGAACTGGCACGACCCCGATGACCAGCTCTACAATGTCTCGTTTCGTTGCGCCAAGGCTCCTTAATGATCCTTTGCGGGGTGTCCAGGAGGCGGGAGCCTCACCGCTTCGGGTTAAGGCGAACAATCTCTTTCAACCTGGGCGGAAAACCGATAGATACGCTCAAGAAGTTTATCAAGCCTGTGAGGAAAGAAGCCCAGTTATACAGCTAAAAGAACTCAAGAGACTGGAAAAGTAGAAATTCAGTTGAGTGCGAGTTGGCTATTCGAGGAGATTCATGACGCAACCCCTTCCTTGTACTCCGGCTTATCCGCTTGGGCTGGCTTGCGGAGCGTTTCGCGGAACAACCAAGGGCTTTTCCGGTTGTTGAACCGCCATTCAAGTTCATCGAGGTAGGCTTCAAGAGGCTTGATACTGACCTTGGGACGGATTGGGGTCAGGTCCTAATTTTTCAGGTTACGATGCGGAAAGCCCATTTTCACCCCCTCCCCCGGCCGGTAGACCCCCCGATCGGTGTAGAGGTAGACGTCCATCGGCCCCGGGAAAGGCCGCCCGGCGACGC
>JASLXW010000666.1 GCA_030740135.1 Nitrospinota bacterium | reverse complement strand
CCAGATCCGGCGGCCCTTGCGGTAAGACGGATAGATCTGTCGCATCACGTCGTCCCGCGGGAAACTGGCGATGGTCGGGAGGAGGAGCAGATTGGCGAGTGGTCCGATGTCGAGCTGCCGCGCGAGGCGGACGAGAATCAAATTCTCGAGACGGGGGCGCGGCGCGGCGGCCGCCTCCTCGATGATCGGCCGCGGGAGATCTTCCCCGATGTGCTCCAGGAGAAACCGCAGGGTAAAGATCAACGTGGGATAAAGGGCGTTCTCCCGGGCGCGATCGAAAAGGAGCGGCCAATTCAGGTCCGCTTCGTGCCGACGAACAAAGGCCGCGACGTCTGTAAACCAGATCAAGGAATCGTAGGAGTGCTTCAGCAGGTGCCGGCAGAGGTAGAGAAGGTGGTCTTCGAGCGCGAGTTGGAAGACGTGCGGTGCTCCCGTCGGGTCCGGGCGCGCTCTTTCCCAGATGGCTTCGATCTCGAGCTGGGCCGTATGCCGTCTTCGGTCGATGCGATCCGTGTCGCTGAACGACACGTGCAGCTCGATCACCAACGGACCCCGCTCCAGGTGGTCGCCGAAGTTTTCCCAGGGTTCGAATCCCATTTCGATCAGGACCGTGCGGGTCTTTTGAACGTCTTCCGGGCGAACCATAATGTCGACGTCCGACAGGGGTCTCAGGCCCGGATCTTCATAGAGCGTCTCGACGAGGACGATGCCCTTGAGGAGAATCACGGGGACGCCCACTCGCCCCAGGGCCTCCAAAACGGGGGGGGAATGAGGTCAGGGTGGCCGTGGTTCTCGCCCAGGTCTCCGCGTACGCCGCCTTCAGGCGCCCCCTGGCCGCTTCCGGCGCATCGACCGATTCCACTTTCTTGTACAACATGCCCGAAACGCCGTGGTCTTCGGCCAGGTTCAGGAGCCTCCCCCAGTCCGGACCGGACTTCGCCAAGCGGGCGATCCGGTCCCGATCGCCCGGCCCGCTTGTCCACTTGGAGGCCAGGAGGAGGAACTCGATCTCCGGACTCGGATGCCGCGCCATCATCCGCCTCCCAGGACTTCGTCGATGAGGCGGCAGTTTTCCCCCGGCAGGCCCAGGACGAGCTCGTAAGGTTCCGTTCGGCTCGCCAGGTCGGAGAGGATCTCGAGGCCGCGAACGCCGAACTCATGCGTCGCGTAGGAATGGGGGACCAGCCGCCGGAGGGCTTGACCCCGCGTGAGCGGGCGAAGTTCGGGCTTCTTGCGCGCCCTCTCCCTGCGCCGCGGAAATACGATCCACCGGGCCTCGACGGGTTTCGGGGGGTGATCCTCGCCCCGCTTCGGGGACAGCCAGGATGGATGGAAATATGCGAAGGGATTGGAATAATCAGGAGGGCCCAAGCGCAATTCATAACCCAAGGCCGGCGCTTTCAGGTGCTCCAGCGTCCGCCCCTCGAGTTTGAGGGCGCGGGGAAACGGCAGGAACAGCCCGCTCTCCGGCTGGAGGACGGCCAGATCATCCGAGTACATCGTCCAACCCAACTCCCAAAGGGTGAGGGCCAACGTGGTTTTTCCGATATGGGTCCGGCCGGGGATCAACAACCCGCTGGCCTCCTTGGCGACAAACGCCGCGTGTATCTGGGAGTACCTCGTCAGGTTCCAGCTCACATGCTCGATCACTTGGCATTCCAA
>JASLXW010000665.1 GCA_030740135.1 Nitrospinota bacterium | reverse complement strand
AGGTAACGGCGCATTTCCCGGGAGGGGGCGACCAGGGCGCACGGCGTCAGCGATCCCCGCGCCCGGTTGGCGCCGGCCCACTCGCTCAGGCGGCCTTTCAGGGCCGACTCGAGGTCGGGATGAAACGGACCCGTGAGGATCGATAGGGGCCGGGTCCCGGTCTTCGTCATGGCGTCATCCCGCGAGCCGGAATGCAAGGGCCTGCGCGCAGCCGATCAGAAACCCCAGAAACCCGCCGAAGACCGTGATGCGCCGGAGTTGGCGGCCGGCCACGCCGTACACCAGACTCTCCAGTTCGGCCAGGTCCATCCGGTTGAGCTTGCTCACGATGGCCCCTTTCACATCCAGGCTTTCGGCCACGTGGTGCGCCCGCTCCTCGAAGAAGGCGTCGATTTGTTTCACCACCTCGCGCGAAAGGATGAGCTTGATCGGATGCCGCAGGGTCTCGGGCAGGGGGAACGGCTTCAGCTTATCGTCCACGAGGTCCTCGATGGTGCGCACGGCCTGCCGCTTGATGGAGGAATCCTTCAGCAGACCGACCAGCTCTTCGCCCGAAAGGAATTCCCGCTCGATGGATTCGGCGATGGTCTCGGCGATCTTCCCGCGCTCGCGCGGAATCAGTCCCGGTGTGAAGGGGACGGCCCGGCCGAGGAACCGAAGCTCGCGGTGAGGATGGAACAGCATCCGGATGGCCAGGAGGTTGGTCCCGTAACCGATGGCCGCGCCGGCCACCGGAGGCAGCCAGAAGCCGACGCCCCCGAGTGTTTCGAGGATCATCCCTCGGTGTCTTCCCGGACGGGGTTGAATCCCTTCCGGAGGGTTTCGAGGTCCTGGCGGTAGGTTTCTTCGGAGATCGCCCCGGCTTTCCATTCGAGCCGCAAGGTCCGGGCCTCGCGCTCGAATCCTTCAACGTCGGACCCGGGTGCGGGCGCGCTGGATCCGGACGGCGCCGGGCGGAAATAACGGATGGCCACCTGTCCGAGCGAAAACGTCGAACCGAACGCCGACGCCGCCCCGGCCGCGAGGCCGACGGCCGGAATCGCCCGGGCCGCCGTCCGGGTGAACAGGCGGCAGAGCGATTGAAGGGCCGTGGCCCCGCCGAGGAGACCGGCCAGGTTCCGGGCTTCTTTCCAGTGCAGGGTCCGGCCGAACGTCTTCGCCAAACGAACGAGCATCTTCGCCTGGAGCGCCGGAACGCCGGCGATCCCGCCCAGCGGGATGGGGGAGATCCCGGCCAGGGCCGCCGCCAGGGCCGCCCGGCGGACGACCCCGCGGGCGCTCTTCTCCGCCCTTTCTTCCGTCTCCCCCGGTCCGGTCGGGGCCTTTTCCCCTGTTCGCTTCGTCAGGTCCCTGAATCCGGCCATGCGGCTTATGCCTCCATCGCTTCGGCGACCGTGCGGTCAATCGCCTCGTCGTCCGGATAAACCCCCCGCGCCTCCGCGCTCAAATCGATCAGGATCAGGTGCTCCACGTTCCCCTTGGCCCCGGTGATGGGCGAGGCGGTCAGACCGGTCACGGGGAATTCCCTTTCCCGGCAAAACCGGATCAATCCGCGCAGGACCGCAACGTGTTTTGCCGGGTCGCGGACCACGCCCCCCTTTCCGACCTCCCCCTTTCCGACTTCGAACTGCGGCTTGACGAGGACGACGATGCGCCCGGACGGCTT
>JASLXW010000664.1 GCA_030740135.1 Nitrospinota bacterium | reverse complement strand
TTACCGGGGTGACCTCTTCATCGCCTTCCACGGCTCCTGGAACCGGACCGTCCCGACGGGATACAAAGTCGTCCGGGTTCGGATCAAGGACGGGAGACCGGCGGGGATCGAAGACTTCGCGTCCGGCTGGCTCGACGGTTTCAAGGTCCACGGCCGGCCCACGGACGTGATCGTCGGACCCGACGGCGCCCTGTTCGTCTCGGACGACGGCGCGGACCGGATCTACCGGATCTCGTATGCCCCCCGCTGAAACGCCCGGACCGGATCAGAAGACCCTCCTCCGCATCCGAAGGGCCCTGCTGGCGTGGTACAGCCGGGAGAAGCGGGACCTCCCCTGGCGGCGCACCCGGGACAAGTACCGCATCTGGGTCTCCGAGGTCATGCTCCACCAGACCCGCGTGGAGACCGTCATCCCCTACTACGAGCGGTTCCTCAAGCGGTTTCCCGACGTCACGACCCTTTCCCGCGCCCGCCTGGAGAGCGTCCTCAAGGTCTGGGAAGGTCTCGGCTACTACGCCCGGGCGCGAAACCTCCACCGGGCGGCCAAGGTCGTGGCCCGCGAGCACGGCGGACGCCTCCCGGCCGACCCCGGGCGGCTTTCCCGCCTCCCCGGAATCGGCGCGTACAGCGTGGGGGCCATCCTCAGCATCGCCGAGGGTCTCCCCCTGCCGGCCGTGGACGGCAACATCCGGCGCGTGCTCTCCCGGCTGTTCGGCGTGGATGCCGACCCGGCCGAGTTCGGAACCCGCCGTCTCGTCGAGGCCCTCGCCGAACGGCTCGTCTCGGGCGGGCGGCCCCCCCGGCCGGGCGACGTGAACCAAGCCCTGATGGACCTGGGGGCGGGGGTCTGCGTCCCCCGAAACCCGAAGTGTCCGCTCTGCCCGCTTCGGTCGCGGTGCGCGGCGCGGATCGGCGGCACGGAAAAAGAGATCTCCGGCGCGCTTCTCAAACCGTCTCCCCGGGCGGTTGCGTTCTCCTGCGCGCTGGCGCGCCGCCGGGACGGGAAGGTGTTGTTGGCTCGGAACCGGGCGGAGGGTCTTTTCGGCGGTCTCTGGGAGCTCCCCGGCGGCGTGTGCCCGCCGGGAGAATCCTCGGCCGACGTCCTCCCCCGGCTGCTCCTCGAGCGGGCCGGGCTTCGGGCCCGCGCGGGCGAGGCCCTGGGGGAATTCACGGCGACGCTGACCCACCGGCGCATCACCTATCACGTCTTCGAGGTTGCGGGCGTCCGGGTCGAGTGTGCGCCCGCGGCCTATGCCGAAATCCGGTGGGTCCGGCTGGACGCCCTGGCCCGGCTCCCCTTCCCCAAAGCCCAGCGCGGAATTCTCCAAAATCTCCTCCCGCCCTGACGGCTTGCCGCGTGACCCGGAAGGAGGCATGGGACCGGCGGGGCGATGGGGACGCCGGGAAGCGGCGCGAACGGGCCTGAGAGGCGGCCGGCGGTTCTCCGTGGATGAGCGTTCGATGAGATCCGGCCGGCGGATCCTTTTGGACCGGCGTCCCGGGGGGAGGGGGGAAGGCGGGGGGCTTTGAGCGAAGCGGCCGTCTGTATAGGTTCAGATAGATGTGAGACATCTCCTTGGGTAGGGAGTAGAGTTTCAGGGGCCAACAGGGAGAGAGGAGGTCCCTGGATGCAAGTGTTTGGGTTGCCTCGTAGCCTCCTGCGCGCAGGAGGC
>JASLXW010000663.1 GCA_030740135.1 Nitrospinota bacterium | reverse complement strand
CCACTGCCTCTGGGCAACCCTGAAATTTCGGACATCGAGGAGAAGAGACTAACTCAAAAAGTGGTACAACTTTAGGGAGCAGGGCATCCGCTGCGCCAAGAAAGCCCCTTAAAGCGCCCTCTGTCTCGCACGCTTTCCGGGGGTTCGGTCAGGGGATGCGCTTGGCCACCCTCGAACCTTTCTCCCGGCCCCGCGCCCGAACCTCATTCCTGTTCACGCAGGTGATTTTCCACTGAAGTGGAAGCGGTCCGGCCGTCGGAAAGCGCCCCCCCCCCCTCCCCCACCGGCCAATTCATAGAGGCTTTCCGCCACGGGAGACGTCGGGCTCAGTTGGGGTCAATGGGGCCTGAGTCAATTTGAAAATCCGAACAAAGCGCCTTGGCGGCTTGCCGGCTAGTGCGACCCGGAGACCGACAACCCGCGCTTCTCGAAATACTGCTGATGATAATCCTCCGCCGGGTAATACGCCGATGCGGGGGTGATCTCCGTCACGACGGGCCTGGGAAACCGGCCGGAATCCTCGGCCCTCTCCTTCGACGCCCGGGCCGCGGCTTCCTGTTCCGGGCTGTGGAAGAAGACGGCCGAGCGATATTGCGTGCCCACGTCCGGACCCTGCCGATTCAGCGTGGTCGGGTCGTGGTTGGCCCAGAACACGTCCAGAAGGTCGTCATACGAGACCACGGACGGATCGAACTCCACTTCGACGACTTCGGCGTGCCCCGTCCGCCCCGTGCACACGTCCTGACAGGTCGGGTTCTCGGCCGTTCCCCCGCTGTATCCGACGCTCGTCGATGTCACCCCCTCGACCTGCCGGAACGCCGCCTCGACGCCCCAGAAACATCCCGCTCCAAACGTGACTTTCTCCATGGGTTTGACCGCTCCCTTCATTTTGGAATCTGCGGCGAAGCCGAACGCCCCGATCTCCTCGGAGGCAATCCGCGCCGTCCGCGGCTCACCGGGCCATCCCCCCGTAATCCCACGTGAACACCTTCACGGGGTCGAGACGGACCACCCGCGTCTTCCCGGCGCTGAGAATGCGGACATAAGGATGATCCTCCGACCCGCAGTGCCGATGCGCAAAGGCAATCTGGTAGACGCGCAGGACATCGGGATCTTCCACCACCTCCCCGTGCCCCTGAATCAGGACGCCCTGATACTCATCGAACTTCTCGCCGGAATCCACCGTAAAGGAAATTTTGGGGTTGCCCCGGATATTGCCGATCTTTTTTCGGGGAACCCGCGTCGAGAAATACACTTTCCCTTTCAGGAGGACGTACCACATGGGCACAACGTGGGGGAATCCGTCCGGGTCAATCGTTCCGAGGCGGCCCGTTGTCCGTTCGGCGAGGAAGACCTGGATCTCTTCCTCGCTCCAAGTGTTGTAGACCAGAGAGTCGCGCATTCAATTTTCCTCCGAAAACCCGTCTCGAAATACCTGCGCCACGCGGCCCTTCGTCCGACCGGAAACGGTGGTCAAACCGCCCCCTTGCTCGAACCGGACATTCCCCTCGCCAAGATATAGCGCTTTCCGCCGGGGCGCTTCAAGGTGTATGAGTTCAAGACATATGAGACACGGGGGCCGTTTTTTTGAATGTCTCCAGGGTCTGGGCGGGCGCGTCAGGTAGTCCAGGTTCTGGTGAGGTCGAATATGATTATAGATCTGCTCCCACTCGCGCAGCCGGACGTTGAGC